>JBMLOR010000001.1:0-1111 GCA_049242865.1 Chitinophagaceae bacterium
TATCTACTGCAGTTACAATATGTGCATTTTTTAATAGTGTACGCATAAGTAATTTTTAAAAGAATGAAGGTAAGTGATTTTAGAAAAAAATTAACCTAAATGCTAAACATTACAACCTATAAAACAACTCAACTTACATTTAAAAAAGGTCAATAACCCTCGGTGTTCTTTGCTATAGAAACACTCTCTTTAAGAATTAAGGAGCGATAACAACCATTTTACTTCCTTCTTTTGTTTTAAGTGTATACATTCCTGCACCCAAATTGCTTAAGCTAATTGATTGACTGCCCAATTGTAACTTAAACCCTTGCAAAATCTTACCTTCTTGATTTAGGAGTAAAGCTTCTGTGTTGTTAAGACTTTGGGCATTTACCTGAATTTGCAAACTTCCTTTTACTGGGTTTTGAAGAATAACAAAAGGCTGAATACTTTTATCGAAATTAAGTTTTACAATTTGCGAGTAAGCAATATTGCCATTGCTGCTAATTGTTTTTAGTCGATAAAATTTACTACCAATCATTTCACTATTTCTATAATTGGCGTTGCTATAATATGTATTATCGCCATTACCCTTACTTTGTGTTTGTTGCAAGGCTTTGAAGTTGATGGCATCTTTACTTTCTTCTACCACAAATTCTTTTATGGCTTGTTCGTTTTTAGTTTCCCAATTAAATAAAACGCCACTGCCTTGTTTATGCAATACATTAAATCGAACTAACTGCAAAGGCAAAACAGTATTGGTAATTAAAGTGCGTGCAGTATTGGTAATAATTGGTTCGTTATAATCAAAGTAAATAGCAGCTTTGTTAGGAATGTTGGTATTTAAAGCAACACTGCTAATTGGCTTAATTCTAAAATTTACAAAACCATTGCTACCAATTAAATTGGTTGTGCTATCTGGCAACAAAATATTTCTAAATTCAAAGTAAATTTTATTGTCTTGAATAATGGTTTTGCAAGTATGGGAGCTACCCAACATTTCAAATGTATTGGCTTGTAATAGGCTGTTTAACGTATCTGCAATTACTACTGTAAAAGCAGTATCAGTTCCTGTGTTTTGAAAACGAACAGTATAGTTTATAAACTGTCCTTCAGCAACTTGAGTTGTGCT
>JBMLOR010000002.1:0-4477 GCA_049242865.1 Chitinophagaceae bacterium
CCTTTGCAAGGTATATCATACTATCGTATTCAACAAACCGATTTTAATGGTAGTGTTAGTTATAGTGAAGTGAGAAAAATAATAATAAACAACAAATCACAAACGGTAAATATTTATCCTAATCCAGCAAAAAACATAGTCAACATTAATTCAATTGAAAGCGGATTGCTAAACGTTTATAACACCCTTGGTAAATTAGTTTTATGTCAAAATATTTCAAAAGGCAATAACACAATTTTATTAAGTAGTCTTAGCAATGGTGTATATGTGTTCAAAATTATTGGTAGCAAATCACAATTTTATAAAGTAATCAAAGATTAAGATTTTTTATTTCTTGTTTTCACTTTGCTGCAAAACGTCATTGCGAAGGTTCTTGCCTGAAGCAATCTCAATAACAAAAAAAGATTGCTTCGTGCCTCGCAATGACTGGAAATCATATCAAGTAAAAAAGTAGTAAAACTTTAAACTCTTTTGGAGTTAATATTTAATGAATCGAATCATTTATTTCACAAAATATACAGATGCTGGTCCAACTAGCAGATATAGAGTTTATCAATATAAAAGCTACTTAGAAAACAATGGATTTAATGTAACCATTAAACCACTTTTTCCAACCCAGTATATTTTAGATTTGTATGGCAAAGGCAAAAAAAATTGGTTGATTCTGTTGCCAAAATACATTCAAAGATTTTTTCAAATCCTATTCTTAAAAAATTATGATATTCTTTATATAGAATATGAATTGTTTCCTTATGCACCTATCATATTCGAAAAAATTGCCTTAATAGGTAAAAAAAATATTGTGATAGATTATGACGATGCTACTTTTCATACCTACGACAAAAGTAGCCATAAACTCATTCGATTTTTATTAGGAAATAAAATATATCAGTTAGTAAAAAAAGCAAGTGTAGTAATTACAGGCAGCCCATATTTAACTGAGCAATTACAAAAATTTAATGCCAATATTATAGAAATTCCTACTAGCATTTGTTTTGAAAAGTACCAAAAAGAGAACACTGCAAAAAATGATATAAGTAATACATTTAATATTGGTTGGTTAGGTTCAAAAAATACAAGTGTTAATGTTTTACCATTAAAACAAGTATTTATTGAATTGCAAAAAAAACATTCAATTGAATTATTACTAGTAGGGTTTGATAAAAACTTATTACCTCAACTTAATGGTGTTAATTATAAATATATTCAATGGAATGCAAATACAGAAGTTGAAACGATTGCTTCTTTTAATGTTGGTATAATGCCACTCGAGGATAAATTTTTTAACTACGGCAAATGTGGATTTAAACTCATTCAGTATATGGCTTGCGGTGTGCCAACTATTTCAACTCCATTGCCTGCTAACTTAAAAATTAACAGAGATAATAATAATTTGTTTGCAACTTCAAATGATGAATGGTTCGCTAGTTTTGAAAAAATGATTGAAGAAAAAGAATATTTTAAAACTATAGTTGGAGGCAAGAATAAAAAAATTGTTGAAAAATATTATTGTATTGAAACCAATAGTAAGTTATACCTAGATTGTTTTAATAAGGTTGTTAGAAAAGAGTTTAAGGGATAAATGCAAAACATTCTATTTGTAATTACTAAATCCGAAGTAGGTGGTGCACAAAAATTTGTACAAGAGCAAATTGTAGTTTGTTCATCTGAGTTTAATGTGTATTTGTGTACCAACAAAAACGATTGGCTTACTAAGCATACAAACGAATTTGTTAAAGATACATTATTGTCTAAGGCAATTGAAAGTAAAACTTCAGTTGCTTTTTTGTTTAAACTGATGAGTTTTATAAAAAAAAACAAAATTGATTTGGTAATTACAAACTCGGCAAATGCTGGTTTTTATGGTAGATTAGCAGCATTTTTTACCAATACAAAATCTTGTTATTATTCTCATGGTTGGAGTTCGGTTTACAATGGTGGTAAGTTAAGCTTCTTATTAAATTTTATAGAAAAACTATTAGCATTAATATCAACAAAAGTAATATGTGTAAGTCAAAGTGATTATTGCATTGCAAACCAAAAAATTGGAATTCCAAAATCAAAATTGCAAGTAGTAAAAAATGCTACATTACCATTATTTGCAAAAAAGCAAAGTAAAAAAATAGATGAAAACAATTTAAGAGTTTTAACACTTGCAAGATTTGCACATCCAAAAAGAATAGACTTGTTGGTAGAGGCTTTTAAACAAGTAAAATTTGCAAATTTACATATTGCAGGTGGTGGTCCAGATTTTGCATATTGGAGTAAATACATTAAGGAAAATAAAATTAAAACTATTGAACTTTTGGGCGAAATTCCTTCTTTTAGTCAATTTTTTGAGTATGATGTTTTTATTTTAATTTCAGATAGTGAAGGATTACCAATTTCTGCAATTGAAGCAATGAGTGCCGGCCTTCCATTAATTTTAAGTAATGTAGGTGGTTGTAACGAACTAATTAATAATAATGGCATTTCAGTAAAAAATAACAAAGATGAAATAATTAAAGCTTTAGAAAATGTAAATGTAAATTATGAATTGTATCAAGCAAACTCAATTGTTCATTATAATCTAAACTTTAATTTAGAAACAGAGAAAGTAAACTATTTAAAAATGTACAAAAGTTTTATAAATTAAGGTAATGATTAATTCGATTATTTTTTTTGTCTATTTTTTAATAATTGGCTTTTTCATTTTAAAGTATTCTAGCAATAAAGTAATTAATCTTTCTAGGTTAGATTGTTTAATTTTATTTAGCATTAAAGTGACTGTAGGTGTATTGTACGCAAATTATTTTACCACACAAGATCAAATTGTAAATGCTGATACTTGGACATATTTTATTGATAGCAAGTTAGAAACTGATTTTTTAGTACAAAACCCCTTGGGTTTTGTAAAAGATTTATTTAGTGTAAAATACCAAAGTAGTGGTGGCTTGTTTTCAAGCACTTACTCTTATTGGAACGATTTAAAAGCTAATTTTTTCATTAAAATTTTAGCAGTTTTAAATTTGTTGAGCAATAAAAATTATTATGTAAATCTTTTGTTTTTTAATTGGCTTTTTTTATACGGAGGGTTACTTTTAATAAAACTTGTAAATGAATATTATAGTATAAAAAAGCATTGGCTAATTGTATCAATTTTTTTAGCTCCAAGTGCAATTTTTTGGTGCAGTGCAGTGCATAAAGATGGTATAGTGTTTACAGCTTCTGTTGCTTTAATTTACTGCTTTATAAAAATTTTAAATACAAAAGGAAAACCAAAACATTATTTTTATTTAGCAACGGCGGCTTTGGTTTTATTTGCCTTAAGAAATTACTACTTATTGGCAATTTTTCCTGCTTTACTTGCTTACTTTTTGTTAATTAAGTTAAAACTAAAATCAAGTATAATTTTTTTAGTAATTGTAGCTGGTTTTTTTGGAATTTTATTTGTGTCTGGCATATTCAAGCCTATTTCATTTATTGCCAATTCAATAGTGAATAAACATGATGATTTTGCTGCTTTAGAGGGCAATTCAAAATTTGCAACCCCAACTTTAAATGCCTCACTATATTCATTGATAAACTATTTCCCTTTTGCATTTAAGGTGGCATTTTTGCATCCATTAGTTAACATTAATTTGGGTTTAAAATATTTTCTTATTGGGTTCGAAAATTTGATTTATCTACTTCTAATTATAGCTACTGGTATAAAACTATTATTTACAAAAGCAAAAAGCAATCCTTTAGTACATACATTGTTTTCAATATCTTTTTTATTATCTATGTTTATTGGTTATATAGTTTGTTTTGATGCGGCAATTATTAGGTATCGAAGTTGTTTTTTACCACTTTTGCTTGTTGGCTGTGTATTAGTTCTGTTTGGTAAACCTAAAAACAATCTAATCAATTAAATGCAAGCACTAATCTTAGCTGGTGGATTTGGCACACGTTTAAAAACGGTAGTAAGTGAAGTGCCCAAACCACTGGCACCTATTGCCAACAAACCATTTTTATATTGGTTAATAAAGTATTTACTGCATCAAGGTGTTACTGACTTTGTTTTTTCGTTAGGCTATTTGCACCAACAGGTAGAAGATTTTTTAGAAAAAGAATTTAACGATATTAAATATACCTGCATAATAGAAAAAGAACCATTAGGTACTGGTGGGGCAATAAAACTTTGCTTAGAAAAATCGATAAGTGAAGATGTCTTAATATTTAATGGTGATACATTTTTCAATCTTAATTTAAAAGAATTTGTTGCAGCTTTTCACACCAATAAAGCTGATTGTTCTATTGCTCTTACGCCAATGGAAAATTTCGACAGATATGGTTCTGTTACTATAGATGAGCAAAACATAATTAAGCAATTCAACGAAAAAAAATATTGTGAATCTGGGTTTATAAATACTGGAACTATAATATTTAAAAAATCCGTTTATCTGGAAAAAACAAAACATCTACCAAATAACTTTTCTTTTGAAAAAGATTTTTT
>JBMLOR010000003.1:0-5883 GCA_049242865.1 Chitinophagaceae bacterium
CCAGTTCATATTTGTCATAGCTTCATTAATTCTAAATGGCTCTGTATTAGTACCTTTTGATACAGCCGATAAGCCTGCCTCAACCCCCATTAAACTAAAAAAGCGTTTTGTTTTGCCAAAATTTAGTTTTAAGAAAAGGTCTAACAACTCATTGTTTGGAATAGCATTACCTGCAATTGACTTTACAAAAGAGCCCACAAAAAAGTTGCTATTATGCAGGGTATCATCACCCATTATAGTAGCATTAGAAAAAAAAGTTACTACATAAATTTTAGTAGAGTCTTTTGCTTCCGCTGCTTTTGCCTGTTCTGTTTTCTTTTGTAAACAAGTAATTCTAAACTTAATAAACTGATGCCCCTTCATTTGGTAAGTTTTATTGGCTTCGTATGCAAACCAATCATCAACATTGGTATCAAAGGCCACCTCAGTTTTGGTAATGGTGTCGTTTGCACTAGCACTAAATGTAACTTTAAAACTTTCGTTGCCATCGATGTGTTTTTGAAGGCTTGAATTAGCTTCAGCACTGAGATTAATGGTAAAACTAGGATGCACGGCGGTTTGTGCTTGCAGTTGTTTGCAAAACGGGATGAACAATAAAATGATGTACTTTTTCATAAAAAATTAATTTTAAAAATGCCTACTCTATAATCCTCTTTTCGGCTTCCGAGGGTTGGGTTTTGTTTACGATGCTTGTACTGCTTGGATAACCATATCCCAATTAAAGGCTGGCCCTATATCTACTTTTTCGCCTACAGGCCTAAAGTTTACATGGCTGCAAATGCCACGGTAAGCAATAGCCTCGGCGTTGCTTGTAAATAAATTGTATCGGTTGGGAACAGCTAAAAAACTGCGAGGAATATTGTATTTGTTAGTTAAAAATCGGAGTAAAGAAATTACAGCATTATATTGAGCTGTGGTAAAAGCTGCATAATACTTATTACCCCTATATGCAGGGCTTAAGTTATGGTAAAGATGGGTATCGTTTAAAGAGCAATACACATCAGTATTACCATATTGTGTTACCAAATTATTGCCTACTTTTTTTAGTGGTCCTATATTACTAATTTCAATACCAATGCTCGATTTACTCATGTCAGTATTGCCTCCTACTGCACCTGGCCCAAGGTGATAACTCCAAAATTTACTTGCCCACAAATTATAGATAGTGCCATTGCGAGCAATTACAAATGGTGTACTTACCATGTTTCCTGGCTGGGTTAAAGTGGCTATATCGCCTTTTAGGTAACCTTCGGTAAAATGTAATACGATTCTCTTTTTTTCTATTTCTTGTGCTGTGTAAAAGCTGCTGTCGTTATTGCTACGCTTACAGTCTACATAATTCATTACTTCAGTATTGTTATTAAACTTTACTGATTTTGGCGACAGTATAAATTGTTTACCATGACTGTCTTTACCTGTATTTGCAAACGTATTTTCGTATGCGGGGATGGATGTTGCTTTCATTTTTTATTTGTTTATGATGATGAATTAATAATTGTTTATTTCCCTTTACCAAATCTTGTTAGCACTGGCAAATGGTCGGTGATTTCTTCTCTAATTTGGGTAATCATTTTTTTTACATCACTTGCCTGTGCATTGCTTTCGAGTAATTGCTGTAGGGTAAGCCATTTAATTACACCACCTGTTTTGGTATTCATTTGTTTTGCTAATGGACTAGTTGCAATTTTTAAGTCGAGCAGGCTGCCCACATCGTTTCTATTTCGGTACATTAAATGGCTAAATTGTGTACTATCGTTAATGCTTAAAAACTTGGCCTTCTTATTTTCTTCAAGTTGTCTAAAGCTCTTCCAAGCAGCAGCATTGGGTGGTTCGTTAAAATCGCCAAGCAATAAAGAATCAGCATCGTAATGGTTAGCTTCTTTTTCGAGCCAATTGGTTAAGGTGGCAGCTGCAAGTGTACGTTGTAAATCGTCTTCTCCTGTTTTAGCCTGATCCATTTGGCTTTTTAAATGCAAGCCTACTAACTGAAAATCGAAACCACGTGTATTTGCTTTTGTACTTCGGCAATAAAAATAACTCCATAAAGGTTGGCGAGGGAAAACATCTTTTCCACTAGGAATGGTTATTTGGTTTTTTTCGAATAGTTCTCTGCTATCATCTTTAGTTCTAACCCATTCTGTATCCCACATTACAGCAACTCTTTGTTGTCCTCCTGTATTTCCATAAAATACATCATAACTGCCATGGCCGTTTTTATTTAACCAATCACAAATTTTATCTAAGCTGCCAAGGGCTACTTCTTGAAACACAAATATGTCACTATTAATTAAGGCAAGTATCTGTTTAATCTTATCTACTCTTGATTCGTCTTTACTATTAAACCATCTAAGATTCCATTGAATAATGTCGATAAAATCGTTATTATCGATAAACTTTTTATCTACACCACCGATGAGGGTAGATATGTTGTCGTTTGCAATTTTTGTAGCCATTTTTTATTGTATTTTTTGGGTGATGAAATCATATATTTTTTGAAGGGCACTAACAGTTTTTTTCTATTGAATTTTAATTTTTATTAATACTTGTTTTTTTTGCTCTACAAACCTGAACCAAAAAATAATACAAATGACTAGTAAAATTACTAGACTTTTTTGCAATGAAGTTGCATTAAGAAATTTGAAAAAATATTTTTTTAAGATTTTTTTAACGAGCTGAAATCATCTGCAGTATTGAATTTCAGCGATTACAACAAATCGAATTTTGTTGTAATTTTTAGCACTAGTTTGGTATTTTAAGTATAAACCCCTTTATTTAAGACGATGAATTTTAAAAATAGAGTTTTCGAAGACTTTTTTTACTCGCCAACAAATTGCAGAATTTTAATTAAAAAAAATCAAAAAAAATTGATTGATGATGTGGTTAAAATTTAGAAGTTAAGAACAGGATTTTATTTAATTTTTGGATGGAATATTTAACTATTTTTTTGCTTATTTACCTTGCCCAAAATCTGCATATTCTTCCATTGCCTCCTGCTAAATAAACAGCATTTCCTTTTTTTGCTTTTTGCACTACATGAAAGCTTTCTTTAGAAATTTGCTTCCAAGTTTTACCTCCATCTTTACTAAAGTCAACACCACTTGTACCACAACAAACAGCAAATTTTCTATTTAAATAAGCAACAGAAGATTTATAACCTGTAGGTGGAACTGTTGGTATGCTAAATTTTGGTCCACCTTTAAAATTAAACAATACACAGTTTTTTACACTCGAAGATGGATTGTTAAAATCTCCTCCAACAATAATGCCTTCGTAGTTTGGGGTAATATCCATACCATTAGCACCTGTTGTTTCTAATCCTTGTACTATTGGAATTTCTAATGGTACACCATCAATAAACAACCTGCTTTTTTTACCTCCTGTTGCATAAATAAAATCGAATCTTTTTAAAGGTGTATTCCACAACAACTTTACATTAGTACCACTGCTAGCAAAAAAAGCTTCGCCATCCTCTAACTTAGGCCTTGCAAGTCCAACTTCTGTTTCCAAATCCTTCCAAGTTTCGCCACCATCTTTGGTTACATAAACAAACGCTTTACCTTTTATGGGGTCGCCCACTACAACGCCAATACTATCATTTATAAAATCTAAAGCGTCTAAAAACATACCTTTTGTAGTATCGTAAAAAACTGGTCGCCAAGTATTGCCACCATCTTGAGTTTTAAGAATGTATGATGGTGCATCTATAGCTATTATTACTGCTGTGGCTGTATCAAATGCCTCAATATCTCTAAACTCACGTTTTTCAAAACCAGGTATTTTTCGCCAACTCCAAGTTTTGCCACCATCTAAACTTCTACCCACAGCACCTTGACTACCACTTGCCCAAACAATATCATCGTCTACAACACTCAACCCCCTTAAGGAAACATTTGGGCCAGATGTAACGGCCTGAATTGTTTGTGCTTGTAAACAAACAACATGTAACAACACTAATAAGCTACAGCATAATTTAGATAACATGGTATAAATTTTAGTTTGTTATGGTACATAAATATATCATTACCCAATTAAAACAACTAGCTTCTTGAGCAGTGGTGAATAACAAATGACAGGGCTAGTATTTTTTAAACAGACACTATCAAAGGCTGCTAAGCATTTGTGCAACTATTTTATCTATGGGTAAACTAAAACTATCGGCATTTAATGAAGATTTTGAAATAAATCTAAACACCTCGGCCCTTGTGGTTTTATCCAATACTACATTACTTGGAAAATCAAATGGTTGGGTATTAATTTTTAAGGTGGAGATATCTGAGGCATGCACATAATAATAAATACTAAGTATTTGATGTTGAGGATTAAATGCAGAAACCTGACAATAATCTGTGGTATAAATATGGTTTCCAACAGTTACATCTAATCCAGTTTCTTCTTTAAACTCTCGTTTCAAACAATCTTTTGTGCCTTCACCAAACTCTAGTCCACCTCCTGGAAATTTTGTAATGTACAATCCTTTAATGTACTCGTCACTTACCAAAACTTCATCATGTTCATTTACCAAAACGCCATAAACCCTTATATTAAATTCCATGTAATTGTTTTTGCAAAGGTCTTATTTTCCTAGATTAAAAAAGGTATAGTACAAATTTAAATACACACCATTTGGGGCAGTTCGTAACATATTGTTTACTAGTTGCCCTCTATAAGCTACATCAACCCTTGCTTGGCTATTGAATATAAATTGTACAGCTGGCACAACATCTATAAATGTTTTTCCATTTTGTTGGATGGTTTGCCCTACAAACTCCACCATAAAATTTATATTGGTTTGTTTAAAATTAGTATAACTGCTAGGATACATTAACCTACCAATAGATAAAGTATAGTTGATAGCACTATTGCCAAAAGCAGCAGGAAACTTATAATTGGGTAAATTATCCAAAGCTTTTTCATAACTTATTGATGTGCTAATAGCAGTTTTTTTAATCAACTTGGTGGCAATAATTCCAGTTTCAAAACCTGAATTATGGCCTAAGGTTTCAATTTGTTCTTGATGAATGTCAGCTCTGTTGAAGTTATATCTTGCATAGGCAGCCATTCTAAAATGACTATGAATATCATCTTCACTAAAAAATCTGTATTTCAACATCAAACCACCACCTTCGGTATACAACTTATTGCTTCTTGTGCTTATAAATGCTGAGCCTCGGAGCATTAATTTTTTACTAAAGCCATAAGTAACCTCAGGCATAAGATGATAGTTATAACCTGCCTCAAATTTTTCTTTAAACATTGACTGCATTACATTTACACTCAACGATTTTGAAGGCACATTACTTGCAGGATCAGTAACTACAAACAATTCTTGTGCAAAGCAGTTACTAGATATTAAAAGCAGTATTAAAATAATTGTATGTTTCATTAGTTTAATATTTTAATGTGAAAATCATTTTCATTACTTGCATTAAAGCTTGTACTTTTACTATGCAGTTTTGACAATTGTTTAAATGCTTTATCGGTTACATAACCTTTATCTAAAATTTGAAATCTAAGTTCTGCTTGATTTTTCTTTGTACCCTCTAATACAATATAGTTAGGGTTTTGAAAAATTTCTGGTGCAGCAACTACCACAAAACTTCCTACAAAAAAACCAGCATCTTCTACCTTTTTTCTAAAGGCTAAAGGACTTACCAATTGATTTGCTTTGATGCTAACAATAAAAGTATTGGTGTTTAAATCTGTTTTTACTTGTTCAACTTCAGACATTGACTTTAATTGCTTAAAAATGGCATTTGAGCACATAGAACAAGTTAGCCCTGTTGCCTTAATTTCAATTCTTAATATTTGTGCATGGCTATTAAAAGATATAAATAAAGCCAATGATATGATAATGAATCTAACAAATGATATTTGTTTTAACAT
>JBMLOR010000004.1:0-15073 GCA_049242865.1 Chitinophagaceae bacterium
TTGACATATGGCTTATTTTTTATCTCATTACATAGAATTTTTAAATACTATGTTTCGTTAGTTATTTAATTATTACAGTTTGAATGGCTTTTGCAGAAATTTTAATATCTACAATTTGTTTATTTATTGTTAATGTTATGTTTTTTGAATCTTCGGTTTCATTAAAAATTACTACAGCAATGCTTCCATCTACATTTTTTGCAGCAGTAACCATTAAGTCTTTATCAGGGTTTGTAAATCCTATTCTCGTAGCTCCTGGACGAATAAATTTACTAAAATGTGCCATGGTGTAATAGAGTGGCGTAAAGTAAACTTCGTCTTTATCCTCATCAACCAACACAGGTGCAGCACACCAATTTTTAAACCAGTTTGGGCCACCTTGTTTGTTTAACACCATGTTCCAATCAATCCAACCATCTACATAATTATTAAGGCAACCAATAATATCTGTAGCATATCTAAAAACAGGAGCATATTTTGGATGTAAGTATTTTTCTTTTTCACTTGCCCAATCCCAGCCCCAATCTGTTGCTTCTTTACTCCAATACCAACTATCATTTTTCCAAGCAGGCACATCACTATCAATACATGCTTCTGTATTGATTAGATGCTTTGTAGGATTTTTTTTGTGGGCGTATTGTAAAGCTTCTCCAAAATAATCGTAAGTGCTTTCGTACCAATGCACTGCCAAACCTGCATAATATTTTGTTGCATTAGGTGAACGATACATTTCATCAACCCACTCTTTTATGCCAGCACGGTTTTGATCGTAACCTAAAATTTTTATTTTACCATAACCGTCTTTTTCAAGTTTAGGACCAAGATGAAATTCAACAAAATCTGTCATTTCTTTTGGGCTGTACAACATACTTTCCCAGTTGTTGCCATTGCCATGAGGTTCATTTTCTACAGTAATTCCCCAAAAATTTATGTTGTGCTTTTTAAAAGCTGTAAAATATTTACTAAAATATAAAGCCCAAGTATCGTAATATTTTGGCAACAATTTTCCGCCCACCCAATTGTTGTTATCTTTCATCCAAGGTGGTGCTGTCCAAGGCGAAGCAATTAATTTAAACCCATCTTTACTTGCTTTTTGAGCTTCTTTAATCATTGGGATAATACCTTTTTCATCTTCACTTATATCAAACTGTTTAAGAGCAGTATCACCAGCTGTGGTGTTATAAGCATATTGATGTGTACTAAAATCACAGCTATTTATGTGTGTTCGAGTTAAAGAATAATTTGCACCATTGGTACTAAAATACCCATCAATAATTTTTTTGCGATTGGTTGTACCTAGTTTATTTAATAAGTAAGCTGTTGATTGTGTAAACGAACCACCAAAGCCTGTAATTTTTTGAAATTTTTCTTGAGGATTGATGGAAATTTTAATAGAATTTGTAGCTGATTTTGATATTGGAATTTTAGTTAATGAATGTCCGTTGGCAGAGGTTTCAAATACTTCTATTGATTTTTTTTGTGCTAATAAATTAGAGTTCATTATTGTTAAAATATAAGCTATTGATACTAGTATTTTCTTAGAATTCATAATCTAATTATTAAACTTTTTAACTGGTAACTTTACATCATTCCAAAGCAAAGCTTCGTTTCCATTATAAGTTTTTGAAATGCTTTTTCCATTTCGTTTTAAGCCTTTAAATACTTTGTTATCTACCAATTTCCACAAAGCATACTTGGCTTCACCATTTAGATTTATTAGTCCAAAATGATTTTCGCTGTGTAATTCGTTTTCTGCATTTTTCCAGCACTCATCAAATGCTTCAAAATAAAAACAACTAATTTTTTGTTTATTAGTCCAATCTCTCATTAACCTGTAAAAAACGGCTGCTTTATACTCGTCTGTGGCTTTAGAGCCATTGTTTCCATACAATTCGTTACAAACAGTTGCCCAGCCAGTTTCGCCAATATGAATTGGCTTTTTAATACCAAGACTTTTCACATATTTTTCTACACTTTGATATTGATTGATTGCATAATCTTTTGCACGTAGCATGGCAGCATCAATTTGCTGTTTGACAGATAGTTGTTCTTCTGTTTTTTTTATACCCCAAAATGTTGGATTATAATGTGTATCGTGCATGGGATAAGTGTGTAACGAAATATAATCTACAGCTTTAATTAAAGCTTTTAAATCGTTATTGTGATAGCTAGAATCTCCACCACCCCAAGAAGCAAAATTGTCTGAACTTGTAATCCATAGATCTTTAGCTAGTTTGCCTTGCTTTTTTAAACCTTGCAGATGATTTACCCATTTTAAAATTATGTTTGGGGTTACATAATAACTACTTGCCCAATGCACCATTGCTTCATTTCCTACAGCAATTATTTTAACAATTGATGGGTATTGATTGGCTAGTTTAACAGCTTCATTTATTTCAACTGCATTTCGTTCACTCTCTTCGTTGTGTATAGGTGTATTGCCAGTCCAAGCATTTTTACAATCAATCCAAGCACCTAACATTACATACATTTCAAAATGCTTCTTTTCTTTTTTAAGTTGAGTAATAGCTTCTAGTAAATGATGTATTTCTTGATGATGAACATTGTAAGTTCTCAAAACTTTAATGTTCATGGCAGCTAAAATGTACAAATCTTCTTTTATTTCTTCGATACTAGGTACAACAGCTCTTTTGCATTGCCTATAACCGCCATAGCAAATAGCTTGAAATTTTGGATTACCTAAAATGCTTGATGCAGTTGGGCTTAAAACTTTTTTTTGCGTGTACCCGCTATTAAAAAAAGCAATAGTTGCTGCAAATAATATGGAGATTTTTTTATACACTATCTTAAACAAGATTCTTGTAAACAAATAGTTATTCCAATGATTTCGCCTGTTCTATTCAACACTTTTTCGGTTGATATTTCGTTTAAAACATTCCCCTCAAAAGATTCTGTAGCACCTGTTGCATACTCAACTTCAATTTTTGAAGTTGAAGAAATTTTATACACTATTGGAACTTGACAAATTGTAAATGCTAAGCTATCTTTTGGCAAATTGATGGTTTTAACACTACCATCAACTAAAACAAAACTTGCTGTAGCTGCTTCTTTCAACAGTTCATTTTTCAATAACATTTTTGGTTCAAAGTGAAGGTTTCCTTGTTTAATTACAGCACCCAATTCGCCCATTCTTGTAAGAATATCTTCCTTAACTTGCCCTGTCATTCCTGGTTGTTGTGCCCCTTTGTGCAAAGGAGTATGTGAGTAAGGAGTTATAGGAAAAGCACCATAAACAGCAGGTGATTTGTGTACACCAATGCCATCAACTACATCGTAGTAATGTTGCACTAATGCATCTAAAGTAGTTGTAGAAGCATTTTCTGTAAATGCCCTTAAGCAGGTTTCTTGTACAGCAACAGCTAACTTACTAACCATGTGCCAATAAATAGAACCCAATCCTTCAAAGGCAAAAAATGTACCCGAACGCCCTGTAAATTCTTTGTGATTAAAAACTTCTTCAAAAATGTTTAACACCACATCTTTTTCATGATCTGATAGCTGTGGATATTTTTGTTTTAAAGCGTTTAAGCCATCTAAAACGTCGTTTGCATTTTTAAAATTTCCATTAAAATGATATCCACCTAAAACGTCTTTTTCAATAATCGAATGATCGCCATCTTTCAAAAGTTGCTGCAATAGTGTAGATGAGTTTACTAAATTTTCGGGTATATTATTTTTTACCAAAAACTTAGGAAGCTGTTTGTTTGGATATAAAATATAACTATTTTGATCTGGCCTGTACAACGAACTAGCTTTTAATGCATTTAATACATTTAAGCTTTCATCAGCACTTAAGCTACCTGCACTAAGCACTGCTACTTGACCTTCTAACATTTCACTTAGATAGTCAATTTTTAATTCATTTTTTTCAAAACTTACTAAGTTGTAAGCATGGTATAAATTGTCGTTTCTTTTGTTTGCTGCTATTGAATGATCAATGTAATTTAAGGTAAGATTAAAGAAGCTAACTAAGTGTGTAGTATTTGTTTGTACTTTTTTCCCACTAAATGAATTTTCGTACACTTGACTTCTAAAGTTACTTGCTGCAATTCCTAAACTATCAACTATTTCTTTTCTTTTACTATTTGAAATTGAAGCTGAAAGTACATCTTTATTTTGTTCTAAAGTGTTTGCTATGGCAATATAGAAGTTATAAATTTCTTCGGATAACTCTATATTTTCAATAGTATTGTTTCCTATAGTTTCAATTAAAAAATTAAGAAATCTTCTCAAATAATATAAAGTAACCATTGAAACACCATTACCTACTAAAGCATTGTTGGCATCGTTCCATTCTGGTCGTTGTGTATTCATCCAAATACCAGCTTCAGGAATAAAATTCGATAACTTAGCAAGTGTAGTAGCTAATATTTTTTCCAAGAAATTAACGGTATAAACTTCTCCATTTTTAAGGCTAAGCAAAGCACCATCACTGCCTAATGTAGCTACACGATGGTGAATATTTTTTTCGTTGGCATAATCAAACTCAATGGTATCTTTTGGATTTTCAACAATGTTTTGATAAGCTTTTATTTTGTAGGGAACATTTGCGTATACAAAATGATTTTTTAATAAGTTTTCATTAATAAACCCTGCTTTGTGTTGCTCAGCAAATTCTAAAAATTTTAACAAATAAATTATTTGATGGTCGCCCCAATATCCAATATAACTCCAAGGATTATCAGGTTCAATAGTTTCCCAATCAAATCCATCTTTAGTAACCCTGTAAGGATTATATCCATCGAAAGTTGATGCATTTAAAAACTTGGTAATCATACCTTCAATAAATGCAGGATATGCATGTGCTAAGGCTTCCCAATTTTGAAAAATATCTCTCCAATTGCCTTGATAATCTAAAATTTTTGAACCATCAACTTCATTTCGTGTGTTGATAGAAAACTGATTCCAAGGTCTGCTTGGGTCGCCATGCCTTCTACTAAATTTTAATGGCAAATATTCTGTAGATAATCTAATAAAATCTTTATTGCTTGTTTGTTGTGCAATTGATTTTAACTGAAAAATTGTGAACTGATTGGGTAAGTTATCAATTGTTTCGCTTAGTGTTTTATAAAGGCTGCTATTTGCTTTTTGTATGTATAATTTAAAATCCCATTTTTCGATAGTATAATTATTATCAAAAATTCCTCCACGCATAATGTTGAACAAAACATTATTATAATGTCTGGTATCTTTTAAACTATCACCAGTATATTGTAAACTATCAGCAGCAGCAGTAAGTTTTTGTAAATTCTTAGTGCCTTCTGCAATACTATTGTTTACTGTTTCAATGATGTTTACATTTTTCTTTATTAACTCTGCTAAGGCAATTACATTGCTTTGTGTTTGGTTTACATTGGCAATAAAATACCAAGTTTTGCTACTGTTGGCTTCAACAGAAATATTGCTTACAACAAAGTAGGCTCCCTTTTCTCCTTTCACATCATCTTCTTGCGAAACCTCAATATTATTTATAAATTTTTTGAGTTGAAAAGAAGATAACAAGTATGTAACATTATCTAACCCATAACTCCAAACTGTGTTGGCTTTTAAAGCTTCAGCAGGTTCTGCCTTATCAACAATAATTGCACTAAGAGCATAAATTCCAATTCCACAATTTGGCACTAATTCGCTTCTTTTATAAGCATCTACTAAATTACTTGTACTATTTTGCACATCAGATGGAACACCATAAGGCATAATGTTTTGTAATCCATCAAGTGCACTAACTTCAACTGAATCGTTGGATAGATTTTTTAGAGTAGATTTTTTTACAAATCCAAACTCGTTGCTATTGCTCCATTCATAAGCAAAACTTAATTCTAAATCAAGATTAATTTCTTCGAAAATAACTTTGTTACCCCATTTGCTTTGATACAAGTTTACTTGCTTGTTATACTTGCCATCATCTTTAACCGAAAATGGTTGCCACAAAATTGTACCACCATTTTTATGAACTTTAAAAATAGTTTTGCTACCTGTAATTTCAGCACTTTCAGTAATTTTATCATCAGTATAGTAAGGAAACAAAGCAAATTGTGCATTTTTTCTTCCTGCACTAATACCTCCATTACTTGCAATAAACATCCAATGATTACTATCGCTTACCACACTCATAAAAAATGGACGTAAGCTATCTACATGTTCAATTTTATAAAACAACTCGTCGTTTATATATACAGATTCTAATGATTTGTTTGTGCTATTAAATAAAGTCATTGTACTTTTTATTTGCAATAAATTGGATAAAAGGCTTTAGAAATTTTCATCTAAAGCCTTTATTGAATATTAGTTTTATTAAGTGATTACATTTGTTTATAAACTCTAACGTAATCTACTAGCATTGTTTGTGGGAAAGGTGTGCCACTTGTAGGGAAACCAACATAGTTACCACCTACTGCAACATTTAAAATTAAAAAGAAAGGTTGATTAAATACCCATTCTCCTTTGGCCTTCACTTGATCAGGAGTAATTCGGTGAAACAAAAAGTCATCTACAAAAAAGTCAATAAAATCTGTTCCCCATTCTACTGAATAAAGGTGATAATCGTTATCGAATCTATCATTTTCTAATGAAAACATTTTTCCAATAGAACTTCCACCAGAATATCCAGGACCATGAATAGTGCTATACGTGATGTGTGGCTCTTGTCCTTTTTGTTCTAAAATATCAATTTCACCACATTGTGGCCAAGGTTTGCTATCAATATTGGCACCCATCATCCAAAATGCTGGCCAAATGCCAGGCCCATGAGTAGTTTTTATTCTTGCTTCAAAACGGCCATACGCTTGTGCAAATTTGCCTTTTGTATTAATTCTTGCACTTGTAAATCCACCCGTACGAGCAGTTATCATAAGTTTTCCTGTACCATCTAACTGGATATTTGAGGGTAAGTTAGTATAGGTTTGTAACTCACTATTTCCCCAACCATTTACACCAGTTCCTAGGTCATAATTCCATTTAGAATTGTCTGGTGCAGTTCCTGCAGTTCCATTAAATTCATCGCTCCAAGTAAGTGACCAAGATCTTTTTGGCAAACTTTGAACCGAATCTTTTTGACAACTAGTTAATGATGCAACTAAAGCAAAATATGCTATTGCTTTTATTTTATTTATTTTAAATTTCATTTTTCTGATTTTAATTTTTGGAAGGCATTGTAATTTTTAATAGATATTCCTTAACGCCAGAAGTAAACGTTATCAACATAAAGTGTTGAGTTGTCGCCTCCTTCTAAAATAATTTGTGCAATATTGTTTCTGCTCAGTAGGCCTGGCATTGCAGAAAAAGGAATATCAAGTTGTACCCAATTTTGTGATACTAAAGTTGGAGCTGTAAATGTTGTTGAATGCCTTGTATCATCTCCACCTCCAAATGAACGATCTGCCCCAAAATCAACAAGTATAACTCTTAATTGTCTTCCAGGAGCAATTGGCCCAGGGAAAAATGCATCCATGTGAAAATGAGTCATGTTGGTTGCATTTACTGTTGGTGCAGTAAATTCCATACCCACAAAATTAAAAATTCCGTAGTTAAGAACATTGTCACCATTAACTGTAAAATCGTTAGAAATGGTTGTTTGCCAAGGAGCCCAATATCCATTGTAGTATCTTACAGGAACATTGGTATAAGCATCAGAAAATATTGAGATTACATTTGATGCTGGCCTTGTAGGAACTGGAGCATGTACATAAATACCTGCACAATTAATAGTTAAACTACCTGTTGCAGGCTTACCACTAATTGTTGCAGTTATTACAGAAGAACCTGCACTTAAAGCTTTTGCAACTCCATTAGAGTTTACACTTGCTACTGCTGGATTAGAAGAACTAAAGTTAAAATAAGCTGTGCTTAAGTTAACAACTTGGTTTACTCCAGTAGGCAAATTAAAAGTTGCAATTACCCCAGAAATTGTTGTACTTACACCAGCAAAAGTGGTTACAGATGTATTGTTACCATTGTTAATTGATGCTTGTCCAAGACCAATAGTGCCAAGCTTTTCAAATTTCATTTCATCTATCCAAAATGTATAACCTCTTCCACCAATTGGTGCTGCTGCGTAGTACATTAACCCTTTTTCGCCAACTAATTTTGATGGATCTGGTATTGGAATAATAACTTTTTTCCAGCCTGTTGCAACTGGCAAATCTTTAATGGAAACTACATATTTATTTAGTCCAAAATCATTACCAAAACCTATTTCTCCTACAGTTATTGCTTGATTTGCTTTAATAAAAAACGTTAAAGCGTTAAAACCACTTAAATCTCTTCCACTATTGCTAATAAAAACTCCACCTGCATAAGAACCAAGCGGACTATTAGCATCTGGCACGTCAAAACGCATTGACTGTCTTGAGTTATTATAGGTTTCTTTAGTCTCAATACTAAAAGCTCTAACATCAGAACCTCCAAAAGCTCCATAACCTAAGTCTCCTGTAAAATCGTCGATAAATACATCTGCAGTTTTAGGAAAACTTGGACTTTCTAACCCTGCTACATCTCTTTTTTTACAAGCTACAGTTGTTATAATAATCAATCCTAAAAGATTGAAAATTATGTGTTGAATTGTTTTATTGCTTTTCATACAATTTTATTTTTTGATTTTTATCTACCTAAATTAAATTGAATATATGTTCTAAACTCCCATTCATTACCATTTGGAAAACCAATTGCATTAGGGTCTGGAACCCAATTGCCTGCAGGGTCTAACACTTTTATTGGTGCATAACGTGGAGAATATTTATCTAATGTTCTATATGTGGCTCTTAACCCAATTTTTGTACTTGGTAGTACAAACCAATCTGGCTTTCCAACTTCTGTTGAAATATCTGCTGTTAATTGTAATGGGAAAGTTAAGTTAAAGTCTCTGTGATAGTCGAATGGTCCCCAATCGTTAAACTTAGCCATGGCAGTAAATTTCATTTTTTTATAAATGGTTCTTACATCGGCTCCAAAACGATTTATTGTTCTGGCATCGCTACCATTTGCTTGGCCATTACCTGCATATAAATTAGCGATAATACCAAAGTTTGGATTTAATTTAGAAACGATTCTTGTGTTTACTTCCCACAAATCTTGAGCAGGTGCTGATCCTGGAAAAGCAAATAAATTTCTGTTTGCCAAAATACCAATGGCAGCATCTTGAACTGTTGGTAAATGTCTAAAAATAAAGCCAGCACTAATAGCAAATTTTGCATCTTCTGCTCTGTCATTATCCCATTCGTACATCCATGTTGCTGGTGTAGGATCGTAAGTTACTAATAATTCACCACCTACAGTTTCTCTGTTTGAACGCACAGAAAATGGATCATCTAAAATATTTCTAGGGCGAGCTGGTGCTTGTGCACTTGCAGCTAATGGCCCTTCGATAGGCTTTTGATATAAGAAGTTTGGTGCAATTTGTAGCTTACCAACGTTGTAGGTAAAACCACTTAAAATGTTGAACATATTACCGCTTCCTACATCTTTTAATCTCCATCCTGTAAAGGTTTTGGTTTGGTCGAAACCGCCATTTGCAACTAAGCCCATGTAAGAGGTTAAACCATACCATTGAACAGCTCCACTAGAATAAGTTAACTTAATTTTTCCTCCAAAATTGTCGGTAGATTTAATTACATCCTGATAGTATTTTCCATCTCTTTCTAGTTGAAAAACTCTACCATTAAGTGGTTGTCCACCCCAAATTCCACCAACATCAATACCAAATTTTTCAAATTTTCTTGAAAGTACAAATGTTGCTTTTCTTGTTTTTGGTACTGGTACAGCAAACGAACTTTGTATACCACTTCTTTGTACTAAATCTTCATGAAAAATAGCTGTTGCATCGAACTTTGCTAACTTAAAATTATATTTTGCTAAAATAGCAGGGTTAGCTCCCCACCAAAGTTCAGGGCCAAATGCAACTTTTAATCCTTTCAATTTCTTTTTGCCTTCTAACTCAAAACCAAAAGGTGCTTCACCATTATAAATGTCGATGTTTGGACCATAGTTGGCTTCTTGATAAAGGTTAAAAAAGTCTCCTTCGTATGCCCAATGATAATGACCTGTTCTATAAAAACCAGTAAGTTTAAAATCTTTTGCATCCCAACTGTAGCTAGCTCTATATAATTGTACTCTGTTATTTGAGTTCATTAAAACTGGGCCAGTTGGTGTGCTTACAGCAAAACGACGACCTCTATTTTCATAAAACACTTCATCAATAGGATTTTCGGCTACATTGCCTAATAAGTTAAACTGAACATTTGCCGTAACATTTGGAGCTGGCTTTGCAGTAATACCAATGTTAAATGACTGCATGTGATCGAAACCTTGCCTATTTGGGTATCCATTTGCTAAAGCTGCCTCTGTTGATTTTGGTGTAGTTATTAAACTACCACCTGTATTAAAAGTGTAAAAATTCGCTTGTAAATCGCTTAAGTACAAATTGCCTTTGCTTTCTGCTTGCAAAGCTGCTTTATCGCCTCGAGCCAATAACATTGCTTCGGTAAGTTGTATATTATCTAAAAATCCTAAGTTAGGTTTTGAAACGGTTGAAAAAGGATTAAATAAATGTACTTGCTTTAAGGCATAATATGCAGCTCTAGGGTACAAATCATATATACCGTTTTCGTTGGTTTTTCCTTTAGCACAAATTCCAAACCATTCTTCGTTCATATTATTTTCACCTTTTATAAAATCGTTGGTATAACCTCCATTACTCCAAGAAGCAGTTGGGTCGTGTTCGTCTAAATTTACTGTTTGTCCTGTTTTCCACCATCCATCACTAAATTGAAATGTAAATCCACCTAAACTATTTTGGTTTTTACCCATTCCTGCAGCATTGGCATAAATATCTTTCCAATTACTAATCAACACTTTTGCTTGATACTCTTGGTCTTCTTTATTTGCAGCTGTGTTGTAAGCATCACTTCCAAACTCTGTAAGAATTACTGGTTTGTTGTACTCTTTTTTTACTCTATCGTAAAGGTCGGTAAATGTTGCACCTCTGTAAGCGTTGATACCTAAAATATCTATGTCTTTACATTCTTTTGCTATGATATCTAAAAACAATAAATCACCATTACAAATTGCCATTGGATGGTTTTGATCTATTACTTTCATTTCCTTAACTGCCTCATTAAATAACTTGTACATAAATTCGGCATCCTTGGTAGATTTTCTATCTTGTACAGGAATATTTTCTGTTTCGGCACCTCTCCAAAACAATCCATAGTTATTTTCATTACCTAAAAGAAACAATAATAAACCTGGTGTATTTTTATACTCATTTACCATTGCTTTAGTTTCTTTTAAAAGAATTTCTCTAACATTTGGATTCGAGTAATCAGTATTTGGCTCCCATTTTCCTTTAACATTTAACCCATAACGACCAAACGAATGGTTCAGCATGGTATAAATGCCATAATTTTCATAAATATAGGTTATCCATTTTGCAGGAACACCTGTATACTGCCTAATAGTGTTAACGCCCATGTTTTTTAACAATGCCATTTCATTGTCTAATGCACGTTTTATAAGGTCGTCGCTTTGGTTCCATAAACTATAATTGTAATTGGTACCAATAGGAAAATAATCCCAGTTCATACCATTTACAAAGAAGTCTTTACCATTTACAGACAACTTCATGCCGTCACTACCATTTTTTACTGAAACTTGAGCATTAAGCCCAATTGAAAGAACCAAAAGTGCAAGGGCACTTCTTAACTTTTTCATAAAGCATTTTTAAATTAAACAATCATTTATTAGATCAAGAAAATTGTAAACTAACTAGAAATAAATATTGAATAATTAACCAATACTTTTGGAAACATTGGTTTTATTAAGGGCAAAATTTTTTTTCGTTAGATGAAACAACTTTCATTGTGTCATTGTGACGCAATATAAAGAAATATATTTTACAATTCCAAGAAAAAAATTTTTTTTTGCTGCATAAATATAAAATGATTCAACAAAAAGGATTAATAAATGAAAGTTTAGATGCCCTAGTAAAAGTAGGCGAACAAGGGTTTTTACCTTCAGTATCTGTAGACTGTGTAATTTTTGGGTTTCACGAAGGTGAACTAAAGGTGCTACTTATAAAACATAGATACAGAGACATGTGGTCGTTGCCAGGTGGATTTGTAAGTAAAGATGAAGCTTGCGATGCAGCGGCTTACAGAGTATTAAAAGATAGAACTGGATTGAATGAAATTTTTTTACAACAGTTTCATGCTTTTGGTGATATAGCAAGATATTCAAAAGAATTTCATATTGAAGATTTGCAAGAAGATGGTTTGGAAGTTAATGATAATCTTTGGCTTATACAACGCTTTGTAACCATAGGTTATTATGCATTAGTTGACTTTTTAGAAGCTAGACAAAACAAAGAAAGCTTAACCGAAAATTCAGAGTGGATTGATTTAAGTAATCTTCCTCCACTTATTTTAGACCATAGAAAAATTTTAGATAAAGCATTATCAACCTTACGCTTACAAATGCATTATCAACCAATTGGTTATAACTTATTGCCAGAAAAATTTACAATGCCCGAGCTACAAAAGTTATATGAAACTTTACTAGACCAAAAATTGGATAGAAGAAATTTTCAGAGAAAAATGATAGGATACGATATTTTGGAAAAATTAGATGAAACCAAAAAAGGTGTTCCGCATAAATCTCCTAACTATTATAGGTTTAACTTAAAAAAGTAC
Organism: Chitinophagaceae bacterium; assembly: GCA_049242865.1. GTDB lineage: Bacteria > Bacteroidota > Bacteroidia > Chitinophagales > Chitinophagaceae > CAIVPM01. Next base: position 12,705 of record JBMLOR010000004.1, read on the forward strand.
AAAAATGCATTAGATGTTGGGCTTAATAGTGGGTGGTAACTTTTAGGCTATATTTAATTAAAAACGCTACTTAAAATAAATAAGTAGCGTTTTTTTGTGGACCTGAGGGGAGTCGAACCCCTGTCCAAACATATTTACCATAAGCCTTCTACATGCTTAGTTTTTTATTAATTGTAGGTGCAAAGCAGGAAAAAAACAAACCAACCATACACTTAGCTGAATAATCTTAAACTATAATCACAGCCTTTTATAGTAGCAACTTGCTCTTGTTTTGAGTCGGCGGCGGAGCTTGGTGGCAAATTTACCTGCTCGGCGGCCCTAATGACTATCTAATTACTAATTAGGCAGCCATGGCATACGTAGTATTGCCAGTTAAATTTTGAATATTCAGATTTACGTGCTAATTAAACAACGCACGGCATGCTTATACTTACAATAACCTATGCTGTCGAAACCAATACAGGCCCATTTAAGTGCTGCAAATGTACTAATCTAAAGTTTCAAAATGAACGGTATTTTTTTCTTTTTTCTTAAGTATGGTAAATAGTAAGCTCGTTTGCATAAAATGTTTGGCAAAGTCTCTATTTCTGCCAATATCATATTGAAACAGCCATCCAGTTTGTATCGTAAATTGTTTACTAAATTCATACCCTGCACCTAATAAAAAACGGTTTCTTTCAAACCTAGGTATTTCGTTATTGAAGAATAACTCATTAAAACTTGTAGCATACCAACCTTTCTCTTTTAAATCTTTTGAACCAATAGGTAACACTAAATTTAAACGATACCTAAATCTATTTCTGTAATTATTTTCAAAAAAGCGTTGCTCTGTTCTTATTCTATGATCCATCATTAAATTACCCAACTTATGTTTATAAGTGAGTTGCTGCCAAGGACGAATTTCACTATTTTGTAATGGTTTTTGAAAATTTCCTTCAAACTGATAAGTTGTATAATCGCCAATACCAAACAATAATTCAAACCCTTTTTTAAGCTTAAAATTTACAGCACCCTTATACTCATGATAAAAGAAATTATTGTAAAAATCTTGACTACGTGCTTGTGCTTCAAATACAAACGTGGTATTTGCATTTAAATTAGTTTTGATATTAATAATATTCCAACTTCCGAAATTTTTTGATTGTGTAAATGATGGTACAACTAAACCTACTTGAATACTAATAAAAAAGAAAAATTTTAACATAATTAAGGAACTGATAATTAAAAAAAAACACCTCTTGTGAGGTGTTTTTTTAAATGTATAATTTTAAAAAACTTAATCTAAACATTGAATATTACATCCCTCAACATTTGGTTTACCAACTGCTTCTTCGGTATACCCTGTATGCGTTTTTATACCAAATAAACGAAAAACATAAAAATGATGAACTACTAACTGATTTCCTTTGCAACAAGTAAAATCTTTATTACTGTTGTAACTTTTTCCAAAACTTTTTGTGGGACTTGTTGCAGTAAAACTAAATAATGTTAAAATTACTACTGAAAAAAGAATGTAGATTTTGAATTTTTTAATCATGGTTTTTCTTTTTAGATATTAACGGATAGGCAAATATAATTACATTAAACATTAATATCCAAAACTTTTTAAAAAAATTTATAAAATTAATTTATACCTAGAATTATATAGTTTGTATTTATATAACTCTACTATAAAACGTTATTGCAATAAAAATATTTTGCCGATACTAACATAAATTTAATAATCCAAACTTCGTATCATTTTAATATGCTCAATACCATCTTCCAAATAAATATCACTCGATTTTATAAATCCAAAACCTTCATAAAATTTTTTTAAATACAATTGTGCTCCTATTTTAATAGCACCTTTACCGAATAGTTTAAAACATTGTAAAATACTATTTGCAATTAATTGTTTACCAAGTTGCAACTTTCTAAAATTAGGGTGTGTAATTACTCTGCCAATACTCATTTCATGATACACTACTGTTGGGGCAATGAGCCTTGTGTAAGCTACTATTTCATTATTTTGATTGGTAGCAAAAAAATGGTAACAATTAATATCAATATCATCAATATCTTGGTATACACAATTTTGCTCAACTACAAATACCAAACTTCGTAGTTTTAAAATTTGGTACAACTCAAGGTTGGTTAAATCGTTAAAATACTTACATTGCCATTGAATACTTAAATCTTTCATGTATGAATGAGGTTGAATGTTTTATTGAAAACTGTAAAGATAAACAGCAACAACACTTGTTAAGATATTTTCATAACATAATCATGAGTTTTGAGGGAATAACAACAAAGCTTAGCTTTAAAATTCCTTTTTATTATTATCAAAAAAAATGGTTGTGTTATATAAACCCAATAAAACCAAATGG
>JBMLOR010000005.1:0-38834 GCA_049242865.1 Chitinophagaceae bacterium
AAATTAGTATAATTAAAAAATTTAAATAATTGTTTTACAATATTTTATGAATTATAATGGTAATAAAAAATTATCAAATATTTAATTAATTTGTAGAATATTTTCGTAGATATTGCAAATGTTAAACAAAAAATATAATTGTTATGTATTTAATTGAAAATCAATATTTAGCAAATATTAATTATTATTCTAGTTTGTATTTATGTTCAAATATAAAAATAATTGAATGTTTTAACTGGTATAAAATGGGTTTTTTGAACCGATGTATGATAGCTGGCTCAAATGGAATAATAAATTTAACTATGCCTATTAAGGGTGGAAGAAATCAAAAAACAATTTTTGGAGAAGTTTTAATTGACAATAGTGTTTTTTGGCAAAAGCAACATTTACGTGCCATTATGTCTTGCTATGCAAAGTCGCCATATTTTGAGCATTACTTTTGGTGGTTCGAACAATTGTATAGCAAAAAAATTGAATATGTTAAAAATTTCAATCAAGAAGCTTTTTTTGGAATAATAAAGCTTTTAAAATTAGAAATAGATATTCAGGGATTTTTTGAATGTGGTGATGAAAATTTTAAAATATTTGAAAAATTGGAGAGAAAATGGCTTCCAAATAATTATTCAACCTTAACACCCAACCTAAAATATACCCAAGTATTTGAAGATAAAACAGGTTTTTTGCCCAATTTATCTATTATTGATGCCATTTTTAATTTGGGTCCACAATTAAATTTTTATTTAAAACAGCAGTCAGTAGTTTTAAATCATCATTTTAAAAGTTAAAATAGCTAAATTGCAAACCATTAAATTTCGCCAGCATAACATGCAAAAGATTGTAGCATTCATAATTTTATTATCAAGTTTTACATTTTCATTTTCACAAGATTTTAGTAATAAAGGAAAGGAGTTTTGGATTACATACTCACATCATATTCGAATGTTGCAGCCTAGTGCAGTGGCAGAAGCCATGCAATTATATATAACATCTGATGTTAGTACTACAGGTTTGGTAGAAATAGCTAGTGTTGGTTTTTCACAAGCTTTTACAGTTACAGCAAATCAAATCACAGTTGTAAATATCCCAAGAACTGCTGCTTTAACTGATGAAGGGCAATACAACCATGGCATTAAAGTAACAGCCCAAAATAATGTAGTAGTATATTCATTTATATATGTAAATGCTATTTCTGGGGCAACGTTATGTTTACCTACCACTGTTTTGGGCAGAGAGTATTATTGTTTAAATTACGATCAATTATCTAATGAGCCCAATGATTCTTATAGCTACTTTAATGTAGTTGCAACAGAAGATAATACACAGGTTGAAATAAAACCAACTGCATTAACTAAATCTGGCAGAGCTGCAAATACGGCTTTTACTGTTACTTTAAATAAAGGTCAAGCTTATCAAGTATTATCAAAAAGTGATTTAACAGGTTCAACGATAAAGTCGATAAGTAGTGGTACAGGTGGCTGTAAAAAAATTGCTGTTTTTTGTGGTAGTGGTAAAATATCAATTGGTTGTAATGCACCTGCAACAGGTAGCAGTGATAATTTATATCAACAAATGTATCCCACTAGTGCTTGGGGTAAGCAGTATGTTACTGTGCCAACCACCAATCAAACTTCAACAGCAAATTTTCAAACAAATTTCTTTCGAATTTTTAGGCCCGATCCCACTACAGTTGTTAAGTTAAATGGAGCAACTATTGCTGCAGGGTCATTTACTAATGGATTATATCATCAATACAGTTCTAATTTGCCAGGTTTTATTGAAGCAGATAAACCTATTATTGTTGCACAATATTTTACAACAGCAGGAAATGGTGCTAATTGTGGTAACACAGGAATCGGTGATCCGGATATGGTTTATTTAAACCCACTAGAGCAAACTATTAATAAAGTTACTTTAAATAGTATGCAACCTGCAAGTAATACTGCATTAACAACCCATTTTTTGAATGTAGTTACAAAAAATGTTCCAGGTGCTATTAATACATTTAGGTTAGACGGTGTAAGCCAAGCTAGTAAATTTGTTCCATTAACATCAAACCCTGCTTACGCTTATGCAAGATTAAATGTAGCTGCATTAGGTCATAATTTAACTTGTGATAGTGGTTTTGTGGCTACAGCTTATGGTTTTGGAAATGCAGAATCTTATGCATACAGTGCAGGTAGTAATGTTAGGGATTTATATCAATTTGTAACTATTCGAAATGATTTGGCTTCTGTAAACTTTCCTTCTACATGCGTTAATACACCATTTAGATTGTCAATCACGTTACCTTATCAACCTGTAAGTATGGTTTGGGATTTTAATGCAAACCCAAATTTGTCTCCAAACAGTAATATAACTGTAAATCCTCCTGTTGGGCAAACAGTAATTCCTGCGGACAGTTCTTATTTAAGAGATGGAAAAACTTTATATGTTTATCGTTTATCATCATTATATACCTTCACTAATGCAGGTATTTATCCTATAAAAGTAATTGCTAATAATCCAACAAGTGATGGATGTAGTGGTTTGCAAGAAATTGTTTATGATGTACAAGTCTTTGCTCCACCAACTGCAGATTTTACAATTACCCATAATGGGTGTTTAACTAGCCCTGTTCAGTTTAATGATGCTAGTACATTAAATGGTAGACCTTTAGTAAGATGGGATTGGAATTTTGGAGATGCCACCACTGATAACCTCACTAACCCTGTAAAAACTTATGCAACACCAGGAACTTATAATGTGAATTTTAGAGTGGTTACTGATGTTGGCTGTGTAAAAGACACTACAAAGTCGATTACCATTTCTTCGGCACCTATTGCAAAATTTGGCGTTACTGATACCTTATGTATTAATACTCCACTAACTTTTACTGATAGCAGTACCATAGCAAGTGGAACTATAGTAAAATGGTATTGGGATTTTGGTAATGGCAGAAAAGATACTTTAACAGCAAATACTCCAAGAGTAGTTACCTATAATTCAACCACACCTGTTACAGTTTCTTTGGTGGTTGAAAGCAACACAGGCTGTAAAAGTGTAGCGTTTACAAAAAATCTAAGTTTTGACAATTATCCATTTGTAGATTTTAAAATAGATACTAGTGTTTGTTTGCCTACTGGTATTGCAACTTTTACAAATCTTAGCATTAATCCATCAACTGGTGATGCAACAGGGTTAAAATACAATTGGGATTTTGGCAATTTTTCTACATCTACCTTAGCTAATCCTTCAACTACTTTTAGTAGTGTTGGTCCTTTTAATGTTAATTTAGTTGTTCATAGTCCTAAAGGATGTAGATCTTCTAATTCAAAAACAATTTCAAATATTTATACTAAACCCATAGCAACTATTAATGCAATTAGTGCTGTTTGTTTAAGAGATAGTTCTACTTTACAAGATGCTAGTACTTTGGGTGCAGGAATAGGAGTTTATAAATACTATTGGGACGTTGGAAATGGGTTTAAAGATACCACTCAAAATATTAAGCATTTATTTACAACTAGTGGCAACAATGCTGTTCGATTCTTTTATATTACAGATAAAGGTTGCTACAGTGATACAGCCAATGCAACTGCTATTGTAAATGCATTGCCATTAGGAGGGTTAAATATTGTAAGCCCAAGGTGTGAAACAAATCCTACAACTTTTAGCGAAAATGCATTAGCTGGCTCAGGTACAAAAGCAACTTGGTGGTACAACATGGGCGATGGCAACATTATTACAAAAACCGATAATTCTAATTTTAATCATATTTATGCAACTTGGGGACCTTACACCATAAAACAAGTTGTAACTAATAGTAATGGATGTGTTGGTGATACAAGTACGTTCAATATCACTGTAAATCCTTTGCCAAAGCCTGGTTTTATTTTGCCAGAAGTTTGTTTGGCTGATGCTGCTGCCATGTTTATTGACACTAGTAAAATTGCAGATGGGTCGTTAGCAACTGCGAACTTTGCATGGAACTTTGGGGATCCAACTTTTTCAATTCCACTAAATCCAAATACAGCAAATACCAAAAATGCTAGTCATAAGTATAGTGCAGTTGGGTTTTACCCAGTTAAGTTAAAAGTAACTTCAAATAACAATTGTATTGATTCGGTAGAACAAAATATTACAGTTAATGGAAGCATCCCTAAAGCAAATTTTAGTGTGCTAAATAGTGGCAATTTATGTAGCAACGATAGTGTAGCTATTCAAAACATCAGTACAGTAGATTTTGGAACAATTACAAAAGTGGTAATTGTTTGGGATACATTAAATGCTCCAAATGTTAGAGAAGTAGATGATTTTCCGGCACCAAACAAAATTTATAAAACTCTTTATCAAAATTTTCAATCTCCTTCTTCAAAAACTATTTATGTAAAATTTATTGCATATAGTGGTGGCATTTGTAGAGATTCTGTAAAAAAAGCTATTACACTGCATCAAAGTCCTAAAGTACAATTTGTAACTATTCCAGGAATTTGTAATGATACAACGCCAAGATTAATTTCTCAAGCAACAGAAACTGGCGGTGTTCCTGGAACATTTACTTTCTCTGGAGTTGGCGTTTCTGCTACTGGAATCTTTACGCCACAAGGTGTTAGTCCAAATACATATCCTATTAAATACGTTTATACAAGTAATGTTTATGGGTGTAGAGACAGTGCAACAAAGAATATTACAGTTTGGCCATCGCCTCAAGCAAAATGGGGTATAAGTTCGCCACAATGTGAAAAAAATGCCATCACCTTTACCGATACTTCTATTGCTAATTATAGTAATATAGTAAATTGGCAATGGAATTTTGGAGATGGAAATACCCAAGTAAGAACCAATAATACAGCATTCAGCTATACCTATGCAGCTGCAGGAAATTATCAAGCAAGTTTAAGAGTAATTACAGATAGTGGTTGTAGAAGTATTGTAAATCAGCAACCTATAAAAATTAATTACTTGCCAAAAGTTGGTTTTACCTTGCCTAGCATTTGCCTGCCAGATGGTAGAGGTACTTTTAATGATACTTCAAAAATTGGTGATGGTAGCGAAGCTTTATTTAGTTATAACTGGGATTTTGGTGATGTTAACAACACAACTGGATCTACATTAAAAAATCCTACCCACAAATTCTCAGCTTTAGGGCCGTACACTATTAAGTTAATTGTTACGAGTAAAGATGCTTGTAAAGACTCAAACTCTTTAACCTTAACAACCGTATTTCCTCAACCTAAAGCAAATTTTAACGCAGTTCCCGATACAATTTGTATTGGTGACGTGGTTAATTTCACTGATTTGAGCAATGGTATTACTAGCTCACCAAATAGATGGAACTGGGATTTGGCTCAAGGAACAACATCAACCCTACAAAATCCAATAAAGCAATTTAACGATAGCGGAACTTTTAATATTAGTTTACATGTATTTAATGCTCAAAACTGTGTTAGCGATACTGTTACAAAACCTGTTGTGGTTATGCCTTATCCAAAATTAGAAATTGGGCCAGATTTATTTTTCTTAGAAGGCGGTATTTTAAAAATAGTTCCACAATTTGTATGGGGTAACGGTTTAACTTATTTGTGGAGTCCAGGTGTATTAGCTGGGTTAGATTCTATTAATATTAGAACTCCAACAGCATCTCCAAAAGTAGACACAAGGTATAAACTTATACTTACAGGAATTGGAGGTTGTGCAGTAAGTGATAGTGTATTAGTAACTGTGCTAAAAGCACCTGTAATACCAAATGCTTTTAGTCCAAACAACGATGGAACAAATGATACATGGAGAATTCAATATTTAGAAAGTTACCCTGGAGCTAGTATACAAGTATACGATAGATATGGTAAAATAGTATTTACATCAATTGGATATAGAAAAGATTGGGATGGCAAATATTTAGGAAATCCATTGCCAATTGGTACCTATTATTATATTGTAGATCCTAAAAATGGACGAAAAACATTAAGTGGAAGCGTAACTATACTACGATAATACTACCGATTTGAATTAAAAGCCTGCAAATTTTTTGCAGGCTTTTTTGTGTAAAATTTCCAAAATTATTATCAGCGATTACATTTACTTTGCAGCTACTCCATTAAAATGAATATTGCAACATCTTTATATACACAAAGAGGTGTAAGTGCTCAAAAAGAAGACGTACATAAAGCTATAGAAAACTTAGAGCAAGGCCTTTTTCCTTTTGCATTTTGTAAAATGTATCCCGATTTTTTAGGGGGTAATGATGATTTTGTGAATATTTCTCATGCAGATGGTGCAGGTACTAAAAGTATTTTGGCATACATGTATTACAAACAAACTGGCGATATATCAGTTTTTGAAGGAATTGCCCAAGATGCTATTGTAATGAATTTAGATGATTTGCTTTGCGTTGGCATTGTTGATAACATACTTTTTTCGAGCACTATCGATAGAAATAAATCGTTAATTGATGGAAACATACTGCAAACAATCATAAATGGAAACCAACATTTTTTTCAGCAATTAAAAAAATACAACATAAATATCAATTATTTGGGTGGCGAAACTGCCGATGTTGGTGATGTTGTACGAACTATAGCTGTAAATGGAACTATGACAGCTCGCTGGCCAAAAAACAAAATAATTTCTAACGAAAAAATCAGTGAAAATCAGGTTATTGTTGGGTTTTCTAGCAGTGGAAAAGCAACTTACGAAAAGGAGTACAATAGTGGAATAGGTAGTAATGGACTTACAAGTGCAAGGCACGATGTTTTAAACAAAACCTACGCTCAACATTTTCCTGAAAGTTTTGAACCAACACTAAATAGTAATGTAGTTTATATTGGAAAACATTTACTAACAGATGAAGTTACAATAGATAATCAAAAAACAAGCATCGGCAAATTATTGTTATCTCCAACACGAACCTATGCACCTTTAATGGTAGAAATTTTGGAAAAACATTTTGATGATGTGTATGGAATAATTCATTGCAGTGGAGGCGGACAAACTAAATGTTTAAAATATCTACCCAAACCATTACATATTATAAAAGATAATTTATTTAACATTCCACCAATTTTTAATATCATACAACAAAACAGTGGAGCAAGTTTTAAAGAAATGTATGAAGTGTTTAACATGGGGCATAGATTAGAAATTTTTACCAATCCTACGGCAGCAACAGCAATGATTGATATTGCAACTACATTAAACATCGAAGCAAAAATAATTGGTAGGGTAGAAGCTGCCACTAACAATAAAAAATCACTAACACTAAAAGGAAATTTTGGTGAAATTAATTACTAAATAATACTCAATTAAATGAAGCATTTTTTGTATCTATTAGTTATAGCAAGTTTTATAACATCATGTGGCAATAAAAATCAGTGTGTCGTAAAAGGTAACTTAAAAGGAATTGAAAATACAAAAGGTATTTTACAATACGTTAATCAACAAGGCAGAATGGATACCATTAAAGTTACAGGTAGTAATTTTATTGTTAATGCAAAGGTTACTCAGCCACAATTAGCTTTATTGGCTTTTCAGCAAATCGTTGATTCAAAAGACACTATTCAAATGATGTTGGCACAACAAAAAACTCCAATAAGTTTTGCCGTGTTTTTAGAACCCGGAAAAACCATCACCATTAATGGAGATGCCTCAAAACCAGATAATATAAAGTTTAGCGGAAGTAAACTGAACAACGAATTTTTAGAGTTTCAAAGCAAAACACTAAAACCTGTTTTGCAAAAAGAGCAAGCTTTCATACAAATGGCACAAGCAATTGCAGCTAGAAATCCAAGTGCAATGGATAGTTTAAATAATGTTTACTTGCAGATTAATAAAGAAAAAAGGGATTTGATTGTTCAAAACAATCTTAAAAATAAAAATTCAATAGTAGCAGCAACATTCACTTTTTTAATTTATCAATCCATGCCGGTTGATTCCTCTTTAAAAGAAGTGTATAAAAATTTGAGTGCAGATGTGAAAAAAAGTTTTGCAGGATTAAGAATTAAAGAAAAAATTGATCAAGAAACTAATACTGCGAGTGCTACAAAATCTTTAAAAATTGGAGATATTGTGCCCAACTTTACTTTAAAAAATGTAGCAGGAAAAGAAGTAACACTTAGTGAAACCTATAAAGGTAAAAAGCTTTTTTTAATAGATTTTTGGGCAAGTTGGTGTAAACCTTGTAGAAACGAAAATCCGAATGTTGTAAAAGCATATAAAACATTTAAAAGCAAGGGCTTTGATGTGTTAAGTGTAAGCATTGATGAAGAAAATGATGCTTGGAAGGAGGCAATAAAAAACGATGGTTTACTGTGGGAGCAAGTTATTGATGCAAATGGTTGGAGTAGTAAAACAGCTCAGATGTATGGTGTAGAATCAATACCTGCAAGTTTTTTAGTTGATGGAAATGGAAAATTAATTGCCCAAGATTTGCGTGGAGAACAATTAATGGCTAAGTTAGCTGAGTTTTTAAAATAGCAGCATGAGAGTTGGAGCATTTATATATGTTCGAAATGGGATAAGGCATGGTTATCCATTTATAGAATCCATAAGAAGTATCTTAAATTATGTACACGATATTGTAGTACTTGTTGGTGATAGCGATGATGGTACAAGAGAAGCTGTTGCTGCAATTCATACAAACAAGCTGAGGATTGTAGACACTGTTTGGGATGAAGCCTCAATTAAAGATGGCTCGATTATTACTAAGCAAGTTAATCTTGGTATCATGGCATCTGATCCTGGTGCAAATATGTTAATTCATTTGCAAGCAGATGAAGTGTTGCACGAAAAAGATCTTCCACATTTAGATTTAATGATGAGGCATACTTATTATCGTAAAGATGTAGATGCCATTATTTTACCAGTGTTTCATTTCTATGGCGATTACAAGCATATTGCTCCTTCTCGACGACAAACTCAATGGCAAATTAGGGTCATAAAAAACAATACTTTAATAGGTAGTGCAGATAATGGCAAAAGCTTTAGATGGTTTTTAGATGAAGATAATCCTAACGATAAAGGTAAAATTTTAAGATGCCGAGCTGCCAAAGCATTTATTTATGATTACAGCGGTTTAATGCCATCGAAATTGCCAAAGGATGTTGATATAAATACTCAAATTGATTTTTTAAGACCATTTAATACTAGTCATCCAAGAGTAATGGAAAAAAGAATTGCAGCTCAAGATTGGACTTTTGAATACGACCCTTCAAAAAACAACATGACTAGAACAGAAAAAATTCTTAAATTTTTTGATGATCATTTAAATATTCAGCCCTTCATAAAAAAAGATTACAAGCGAAATAATCGATCATTGGAGTGGTTTTGGTAACATAAAATCTTATGTTAATCAGGCTTTCCCTATCTTAAAAATTAAACTGTAATACACAAATTGCTTGTAACTTTTGTACGTAAAAATTATTTTAAATTTTTAAGCTTAACCAGTAGTTTGCTCTACAATACTAGCTTTAACAACAATAGTAATGATTTTTCAGCTTACAACATTCTCCATAATTTTGCATCCAAAAAATTAACAACAATGAGAAATAAGATTTTTTTTTCAATTATTACTTGTACCATAGTATTACAACTTTCAGCTCAAAATCCTGCAAAAGATAAAAAGCAGGCCGAACAAAATGCTTCAACTTTAGAAAATTTAAAAACTGTAGATAAAGAAGGTTGGACAAAAGCCGGAACTCTAAATTTAAATATTACACAAAGTGGTAGAAACGATTATTGGCAGCGTGGTGGCGAAAAAGAAGCTGTTGGCATAAGAGCCATTGTTGATATAGATTTTGATTATAAAAAAGGCAAAACAGTTTTTTTAAATTCAGTTCGTGCAAGGTATGGTATGCTTAAAACAAGCAGCAGTGGAAGTACTTTTTTAAAGAATGACGACTTCTTAAATATCACGTCAATGTATGGTTCAAAGCTTAATGATAAATGGAGTTTGGCAGCTTTAACTTCAATAGAAACTCAGTTTGATGGTTATTTTTTATCACCAGGATACATAAAATTAGGGCCAGGTTTTTTATACAGCAAAAGCTCAAAATTTTCTTTTTTAATATCACCTGCCATGGCAAATCTTACAACTAAATTAGCAACACAACATAAAAATTTAAGCTTATTTGGGGTTGCACCGGGTAAGTCAACTTTATTTGGAGTAGGTGCATTTGCACAAGCAAAAGGTAATGTTGAGTTAGCAAAAAACATACAATACAAATTTTTTGCAACAGCATATAGCGATTACTTAAATAAGCCTGAATTGGTAATTTTAGATTGTACCAATTTAGTTACCATGACAGTTAATAAGTACATTGGTGCAACAATTGCTTTAAATCTTAGATACAATGATTGGGAAGTTGGTAAACTTCAAAGTCAATACAGTATTGGTGTAGGCTTTAGCTATAAACTTTATTAAAACTAAAAAGTAATTTTAAAATAAAGTCGGTGTTAAATACATCGACTTTTTTTATTATTGCTATTGTTATAAAAAAATAGTATGGCACATATTGTAATTATTGGTGGGGGAATTGTTGGTTTAAGTAGTGCATATTACCTTAAAAAAACTGGACATGATGTTACTATAATAGATAAAACAGATATTACTAACAATTGCAGTTATGGAAATGCAGGATATATATGCCCTAGTCATTTTGTTCCATTAGCATCACCAGGTATTGTGAAACAGGGATTATGGTGGATGCTTAATAGTAGCAGTCCATTTTATATTCAACCTCGACTAAATTGGGGTTTGATAGATTGGGGTTTAAAGTTTATGAAAAGTGCAACACCACAGCACGTTGCAAAAGCTGCCATCCCACTTAGAGATATTGCCATTTTAAGTAAAAGAATGTACGAAGAGTGGATTAAAGAAGAGGGGTTAGATTTAGGTTACGAACAGAAAGGACTACTTGAAATTTTTCAAACCTCAGCCAAAAAAGATTATGCTATTCAATTAGTTGAAAAGGCACACAAACTTGGACTTTCAGATACATTACTGCTTGATTATAATGAGTTACAAGCCATGGAGCCACAAACAAAAATTAACGCGTTGGGAGCAGTTTATTTTAAATGCGATGCCCATGCATATCCTCAAAAGCTAATGCAGTCGATAATAAAAAAATTACAAGAACTTGGTGTACATTTTAAGTTGAATGAGGAAGTACTTGGTTTTGAAAAGCGAGGAAAAAATATTGAAGCAATAATAACTGATAAACAAAAGTACAGTTGTGATGAAGCAGTTATTGCAAGTGGAAGTTGGAGTAGAGCATTAGCCAAAAAATTAAATATCAATATTCCTTTAGTTGCAGGAAGAGGTTATTCGGTTACGTTAGAAAATAGTGAACATAAAATAAATTATCCAGCAGTTTTAATGGAAGGCAGGGCAGCACTTACCCCTATGGATGGTAATAAAATTAGGTTTGGAGGCACCATGGAAATTACAAATACTAAAACACCTCCAAAAATAAATAGAGTAGAGGGTTTGTTAAAAGCAGTACAACGTTTTTATCCTAGTTTTTCCATACAAACTCCACCTATTGAAAAGGTTTGGTATGGCTTTAGACCTTGCAGTGCCGATGGGTTACCATATATTGGCAAAACTAACCAATTTGATAATGTAACAATTGCAACAGGACATGCTATGGTTGGCTTTAGTCTTGGTGCAGGCACTGGAAAATTAGTTAGTGAAATTGTAAACAATCAACCCACTAGTATGGATATAAGTGCATTTAAAGTACAACGTTGGGGTTAATAAAACTACGTTGCCTGTAGCTTTTTACGCTCACCAATTTGTTGCCTCCACATTGCATAATACAAACCTTTTTCAGATAATAAACTTTCGTGGCTACCTGTTTCAACAATATTTCCTTGCTCTAAAACATAGATTTTATTGGCATGCATAATTGTACTTAACCTGTGTGCAATAAGTACAGTGATTTGGTTTTTTTGTGTAGATATTTCTCTAATGGTGTTAGTTATTGCTTCTTCAGTAATACTATCTAATGCACTCGTGGCTTCATCAAAAATTAATAATTTAGGATTACGTAATAAAGAACGAGCTATTGATAAACGTTGTTTTTCGCCCCCACTTAGTTTTAATCCACCTTCACCAATTACTGTTTCAATACCTTTTTCGGCACGTTGTAAAAGATTGTTACAACTTGCTTTTTCAAGTGCATCGTTTAGCTCAGCATCTGTAGCATTTGGGTTAACAAATACAAGGTTTTCTCGAATGGTGCCTGCAAACAAATTAGTATCTTGTGTTACAAAGCCAATTTGATTACGTAGCTCATCAAAGTTTATTTCGCTACCATCAATATCATTATATTTTATATTGCCTTCTTGTGGCCTATATAAGCCTACTAATAGTTTTACCAAAGTACTTTTACCACTTCCACTAGGGCCAACAAAAGCAATAGTTTCGCCTTGCGTTGCAGAAAAACTAATTTCTTCTATGGCTTTGTATTGTGCAGTTGTATGTTTAAAACTAACTTTATTAAATTGTAAATTTTTGATAACGCCAATTTGTTTAGGTGCTGCTGGTGTAGGTTCTACTGCTTTTTTCATCACCTTATCAAAGTTTTCTAAAGATGCCTGAGCCTCACGATAACTTAAAATTACGTTACCAATTTCTTGCATTGGTCCAAATATAAAAAAGCCATAAAAAAGCAAACTCATATACTGGCCACCACTTATATGTTCTTGATAAATTAAAATTAAAAGGGTAAGGGTAATAAACTGTCTTAAAGTATTAACCATAGTACCCTGAATAAAACTTAAAGTTCTAAGGCTTTTAACTTTTTTAAGCTCCAATCCAAGTATTTTAAATGTATTGTTATTGAGGCGTTTTACTTCTTCGTTAGTAATTCCAAGACTTTTAACTAATTCTATGTTACGTAAACTTTCAGTAGTAGCACCTGCTAAAGCTGTAGTTTCGCCTAAAATATTTTTTTGAATAACCTTTATTTTTTTACTCAATAAATTTGTAACAAATGCAATGAGTAAACTACCACCCAAATAAACGGGTATTACACTCCAATGTAATTTAAAAGCATAAATACTTACAAATACAATACTAACCACTATTGTAAAAAATACATTAATAAAATAGCCAATAAATTTTTCGCAATCTGTTCTAACTTTTGTTAGAATAGAAAGTGTTTCACCACTTCGTTGATCTTCAAATTCTTGATATGGCAATTGCATAGAATGGCGTAGACCATCGGTAAAAATTTTTGCTCCAAATTTTTGGATAATTACACTTACAGCATAATCTTGAAAAGCTTTTGCAATTCTGCTAACCATTGCTGTACCTATTAATAAACCTATATAATATGCTGCACCTTTATATATTCCATCACCTTTAAGAAATTGTGACATAGACCTTGCAACGCCATTTTCAGTGAATACTTTTGGATGTTTTATTAAATCGTCAAACATCCAACCAGCAATCATAGGATCGAATAATGAAAATATTTGATTTACAGAAGCTAATAATAGAGCAATAAATACAAGTAAACGATATGGTTTGAGATAATGAAGTAAAATTTTCATGATAATGTTTATCTTTTAAGATGGGGTGCAATTTAATCTTTAATTGTATCAACTAATAATCAATTGTTTGAAAGGATAGATGCTATGTACATATTATTAAGTTAAACAAATGTTGCATTTAAATGTAAATTTTGCTTTGAACTTAATTATTAATCTTCAACATAGCTAACAAATGCTGTATTACTATCTTGGCTTTTTTGTAAAAACAATTTAGGAACTGTGATATATGCTTTTATTATTTCATTGGTTATGGTAAAAGCTAAGGCATGATCTGCAGGGAAACTTATTGGGCTATGGATATTGTGTAATTTTTTTGCTGCAAAATAATTTATAGCATATGCACTTGTGTAGTCGTGATAACCAGCAATTTTTAGGTTTAATGAGTAAGGTTTTGCAAATAAATTGTCAATCATTTTGTGATTCCATTTAAGCAAGCCTAATTTGTTTTGTAGGTGATAGATTAATTTTTTTAAATTGTGAAACCATTTTTTAGTATCGTTTTTATTGTAATCGAAATAAACTAAATCCCATTTGGCACCTTGAAGCTGTTCAATAATTGATGCTAAGTTTGTTAAACCTTCTTCATTAAAAAAAACATCATCTTCTAATATCAAAACTTTGCTATAGTTATTTTTCAAGATATCTTCATAAATAAGTTTATGGCCTAAGCTGCAAGCAATTTCACCCATTTTCATTGGTTTATTGTATCTGCTATTTTTAATTGCTTGTTCTTCGTTGTAAATATTATTTTCAATTAAATTTTCTTTGGTTAAGGATTGTTTATCAGCACCATAAAAAAATTCAAAATTTAAGCCACTTAAATCGAGCTGCAATTGCTTGTGTCTTTCAACAGCTCTTGGTATTGTAAGTACATAAATTTTGTTGAAAAAGTGATTTAGTGTATTAATATGTATGTCTCTATTCATTAAGAGTATTAAATTAATTAAATAAACATTGCAATGGGTAAATGTTTTAATTTAAGTGTTGATTTATGTTGGTGCAAATACACATTCATAAGTCTTTCGCTCATAAAACCTAAAGCTCTAGATTGGTAACTATCAGTAGGAATTTCGTAGGTTTTATTTATCTCAAACATTATGGCAAAAAGCCAAGTTAAATACTCATTATAAAATTTTACAGGAGCCATCATTATGTTATAGGGAATAAATCTATTGCTTTCGCCAACTGCATTAAAGCTGTTGGTATAATTAGGGTATAATTTTTTGATAGCATCTTCCATTGCTTGCCAACCTAGTGGATCATGGTCGATACAATAATGTTGCTTTAAATTAAAAATGCCCTTTGTTTTATTGATTACGCTCGGTGGATTTGGAATTAAAATAAACCCTTGTTGTAGATAGTTTAATAATTTTTGATAATGCTTTTGACAAAATACAATCTCAAAGTTTTTGGTTGAAAGTTCGTATTTAACTTGTTTAATTTTATTAAGTTTAATCCATAAATTATCTGCAATTAAATATCTTCTATAATGAGCTAACCCCCAATATGCTGCATTATTGTAGAGTTTATTTTTCCAAATACAATACAATACAGTAAGTTCACAAAACGATGAATTTAAATGAGAAATGTTTTCTCCAACATTGTCGCCAATAAAGGGTAAGTTTAGTGTAGCATTTTGCTTGCCAGCATGCACAGGAATTATGTAATCCACTTGTGGCGTTAAATATTCTTTGTGATATACTGAAAAAATTATAAGTTCTTTTTGGCTACTCATTGTTCATTTCTTTTTTTACAGCAACTAGTGCCGATGCAACGATTTGATGCATATCATAGTATTTATATTCGGCTAATCTACCACCAAAAATTACGTGTTTTTCTAACAATGCAAGTTGTTGGTATTGCTTAAAAATTTGTTGATTTTTTGTGTCATTTACAGGATAGTATGGTTCACTGTTTTTTTGCCACTTATCAGGATATTCATGAGTAATAATTGTTGATGGCTGTGTGCCAAATTCAAAATGCTTATGTTCTAAACATCTTGTGTAAGGAACGTTAACGTCTGTAAAATTTACTACTGCATTTCCTTGATAGTTTTTTATTGGAAGTGATTGATGTTCGAATTTTAAAGTTCTATATTCTAATTCACCAAATTGGTAATTAAAATACTCATCAATTTTACCAGTATACACTATTTTATTTGCCTTAGACTTCCAGTAGTCAACATTTTCAAAGAAATTTGTATGGGTAGCAATGTCAATGTTGTACAGCATTTTTTGAATAATCGATGTATAGCCACCAATTGGAATGCCTTGATATTTATCGTTAAAATAGTTATTGTTAAATGTAAACCTTACAGGTAGCCTTTTAATAATAAAGGCAGGTAAATCTGTGCAATTTTTGCCCCATTGTTTTTCAGTATATCCTTTAATTAAAATTTCATAAACATCTTTTCCTACTAGTTTTAATGCTTGTTCTTCTAAATTTTTTGGTTCTGTAATATTCAAATCTTTGATTTGTTCATTTATTTTTTGCTCGGCTTCTTGAGGGGTTTTTACATTCCACAACTGATAAAAGGTATTCATGTTAAAAGGTAAGTTGTACAACTTGCCTTTATAATTTGCAATAGGGGAGTTGATATAATTATTAAAAGAACTAAACTGATTTATATAATTCCAAATATCTTCATCATTGGTATGAAAAATATGTGCACCATAAGTATGAACCTGAATATCATCTATTTTTTCAGTGTAAATGTTTCCACCAATATGATTTCTTTTATCTATTATTTTACATTTAAATCCTCTCTTGGATGCTTCATGTGCAAATACAGAACCCCACAATCCAGAACCCACAATTAAATAGTCAAAATCTTTCGAGTGCATAAAATATTTAGGCAAAATTAGGCGATTATAAAAGATTTTTAAATGATGAATTTAAAGATTGTTGTATTGCAATGTATTATTATTGCAGTGTACGTAAAATGATACCTTGGTTGTGATTATTTTTAAGAAATACTAATGTGATAAACTTTTTTAAACTTTCGAAGAAAATTAAAACCGTTCAAGTTGATAATAATTTTTTATTAACTAACTTTTGGGCACATTCTAATTTAAATGAAGTATGGTTTTACAATTTTTTGAATCACAGAAATCTATTGTCTCACGATATAACATTTAATTTTATTTCAGTATTTGGCGACATTCCTAAGTTGGATAAAAAGCACATTAATGTATTTTATTCTGGCGAAAACACCGATTTAAAAGCTTGGAGAAAGTATAAAAATCATTTGTTAGACAAAGTTGATATTGCAATGGGTTTTAGTAATATTAAACATGATAACTATTTGCGTTTTCCACTTTGGATTTTATATCTAATACCTGCAAATGCTAGTTATGAAGAAATAAAGCAAATTTTTGACTCGTTTAATAATCATTCTATTTTAGATAGAAAGATTAAATTTAGCATGATTGCTAGCCATGATAAGCAAGGAACTAGAGCAAAGATGTTGCAATTAATTGAAAATAATTTTGAACAAGTTTGTTGTCCAGGTAAGTTTAATAATAATTCAAATGTCTTAAAACTGGATTACAATGATGATAAATTAAAATTTTTGCAAGATGTTGTTTTTAATATTTGCCCAGAAAATTCAAATGCAGAAGGATACGTAACTGAGAAAATTTTTGAGGCCATTAGCCAAGGATGTATTCCAATTTATTGGGGTTCAAACAATAATCCAGAGCCTGAAATTTTAAATAATGAACACATCATTTTCTACAACGAAAATCAGCCCAATGCATTTATAAATGATATTAAAAATTATAAATTCGATAGTAATAAAAATAGTTTTATAAAAAATAATGCAGCAGAAATTGTGTGGAGTTGGATGCAGCAATTGGAATTGTTGGTACTACAAAAAATTAAAGAAAAAACTACTGAGTAACTAAGTTTAATTGAAATGCCTTTTTAAAAAATTATATTGGATGAATTATAATAATTTACTTTCTAAAAAAATATTTGATAAATTTTCTTTCAATTTTTGGTTGATTATTTGTGTTGTGATTTCATTAGCAGTTACTTGTCAATTGTATTTTGGGGGTACAAAAACTTATGCTGGCGACTCACATTTGTACACAGAGTATAACAATTATGTTATTTTTAAAACTAGTTTTTTCAATTTATTACACCATCAAAACTTATATGTACTTTATCCAAACGACCAATGGGATTTATACAAATACTCC
The DNA here is from genome assembly GCA_049242865.1 of Chitinophagaceae bacterium. GTDB lineage: Bacteria > Bacteroidota > Bacteroidia > Chitinophagales > Chitinophagaceae > CAIVPM01. The sequence goes on from JBMLOR010000005.1 coordinate 17,736, forward strand.
CCAACCTTTGCTTTTCTTTTTGGAGTTTTTGCAGTATTGCCCAATTTTATTGGCTTGTTTTTTTGGAACTTTTTGAATAGTTTTTTTCTTTTTTATGCAGTAAATAAAGTTGATTCATTTAGCAATAGAGCCAAAAATTTCATTTTAATTTTTAATGTTATTGAACTTTTTACAAGCATACAAAATGCTCAAAGTAATGCCTTAATTGCAGGCTTGATTTTGTTGGCTTTTACTTTGGCCAAAGCTGAAAAACTCTTTTTATCAACACTTTGTATTGTGCTAACTGTTTATATCAAACTCTTTGGTGGTATTGCTTTTGTGATGTATTTGTTTTTCCCAAATAAACTAAAAACATGTGTATATAGTTTGTTTTGGACGCTTTGCTTAGCATTAATGCCATTAATAATAGTATCGCCTACACAGCTTTTTCAGCAATATGAAAACTGGCTAGTTTTATTAAAGGCCGATAAAGATGCATCGTTGGGATACTCTATTTTTGGATGGCTAAAAACTTGGTTTAATTTTTTAGTTTCTAAAAACATGTTGTTGTGTTTAGGGCTTGCCATTAATCTTTTACCTTTATTAATTACTAAGTATTTTAGGCATGTAAATTTTCAATTATTATTTGTTTCTTCTATATTAATTTGGGTGGTTATTTTCAATCATAAGGCCGAGTCTCCAACATTTATAATAGCAACTTTAGGCGTAGCACTTTGGTATGCTATTTCACAGAAAACTGTTTTTGATAAAGTTTTGTTAGTTCTAGTTATTGTGTTTACCATTTTATCACCAACAGATATTTTTCCAAAATCAATCAATGCTGCTTTTGTAATTCCTTTTGTACTAAAAGGGGTAGCTTGCATTTTTGTGTGGTTAAAAGTTATTTACGATTTATTTTGTTTTAATGATAAAAGTTACTTGGTGTAATTTGATGTTAATAGTATTCAATTTTCATTAAATTTTATTTTTGTTTATTTGCATTTTATAAATAATGAAAATATTAAAAAAGCTTCTGCCATTTGCAAAGCCTTACCATCATTTTGTTCCAGAGTTTTTGATATATACTTTTTTAAGCATAATTTTTGGCTTAGTTAGCTTTCCTCTACTCATCAAAATTTTGGATTTGTTATTCAACAGCTCTGCAGATGTTGCTGTGGCTTCTGTAAAACCCACTTTTGCTTTTTCTATTGATTATTTAAACTCAATTTTTAAGTATTATATCAGTGAGGTTTCTATAAAACATAGCAAGTTTAATGCTCTATTATTGGTATGTGGTTACATTGGTTTTTGCATGGTTGTTAGCAATATTTTTAAATATCAATCAACAAAGGTGTTAATAAGGCTCAGGTTAAAATTGTTGTCAACAATTAGAGCTAAACTTTATAAATCTTATTTAAATCAAAGTTTATCTTATCACCATAATACCACAACTGGTGAATCAATGACTACCATTGCAAATGAAGTTGGTGAAATCGAATACACACTAACTACCTGCATGCAAATTTTGTTGCGAGAACCTTTTGTGGTGATTTCCTATTTTATATTGTTGTTTTATTGGTCAACCACCATGACGCTTTTTACTTTAATTTTTCTTCCTATTTCAGGATACATCATTAATAAAATTACTAAAAAGCTAAAATCACTTGGGTACTATCATCAAAGTAAACTAGCAACATTATTAAGTTTTACAAACGAAAGCCTAGCAGGTATTAAGCAAATACAAAGTTTTACTGCTGAGCAATTAATGAACAAAAAATTTGGAGAAATACATACCGATTTTACAGAAAATAGTAAAAAGCTTTTCAGCAAACGTGAAATGGCATCGCCAATATCTGAAACCCTAGGTATTTTAAGTGCCATTATTTTAATAACTTTTGGAGGATATTTAATTTTAAATGGAAAAACTACACTTACTGGCACAGGCTTTATTACTTATTTATTGGTGTATACACAACTCATACAACCTTTAAAAAACTTAGCAAATTTACCCGCTACTTTACAAAGAGGAATTGTTGCTTCTGAAAAAATATTTAATGTAATTGAAGCACCGCTAGCTATTGAAGATTCAAAAAATGCTCAAGAAATTAAAGAATTTAATCAAAAAATATCTTTAAAAAACATCAGCTTTAAATACGAAGAAAAAAATGTTATTGAGCAATTAAATCTTGAAATTTCAAAAGGAAAAAGTATAGCATTGGTTGGTGCAAGTGGTAGCGGAAAATCTACTTTAGTTGATTTAATTTGCAGATTTTATGATGTTACCGATGGAGAAATACTCATTGATGATATTAATGTTAAAGAAATTAAACTCAACAGCTTAAGAAACAACATCGCTCTTGTTAGCCAAAATGCTTTTTTATTTAACGATACTATCGAAAATAATATTGCTTTTGGATTGTCTCATGTTAATAGGCAACAAGTTATAGAAGCAGCAAAAATTGCAAATGCACACGAATTTATAATAAATACTGAAAATGGATACGATACCATTGTTGGGGAAGCTGGTGTTAAATTAAGTGGTGGACAAAAACAACGCATCACCATTGCAAGGGCTGTTTTAAAAGATGCTCCTATATTAATTTTGGATGAAGCTACAAGTGCTTTAGATACTGAAAGTGAACGCCTAGTGCAAGATGCTATTGAGCGAATGATGCAAAATAGAACTACCATAATTATTGCCCACAGATTAAGTACAATACGATACGCCAACGAAATTATAGTTTTAGAAAAAGGCTCTATTGTGGAGCGAGGCAACCATGAAAACTTGTTACAACAAAATGGAAAATACAAGCGTTTGGTGGAAATGCAAGAATTAAAGTAGCCTTAAGCTAATACTCTAAAAGTGGTGCCTTCTGTGGCTAATTGTGTTGGCTCAAAAATAGTGGAAGCTTCTTCTAAAAACTCGTTCAAATACTCGTATTTGCTGCTAAAATGACCAATAATTAATGATTTTGCATTGGCTTTTTTTGCAATTGTGGCAGCTTGTACAGTAGTGCTATGAAACCTTTGTGCTGCTCTTTCTTCTAAATCTCTTAAATAAGTAGTTTCATGATACATTAAGTTTACGTTTTCAATATGTGGCAACATATCTTCATTGTAAATAGTATCGGCACAGTAAGCATATATTCTATTGCTTGTATTAGCAATGGTAACAACATCGTTTTTTATTACTTCCCCTTGTTTAGTAATATAATCTTTTCCTTCTTTTAATTGGTTATAAAATATGGCTGGAATTTCATAAAATAATACTTTTTCTTTATCAATTTTTCTGGGTGGTTTTGTTTCCTCAATTTTAAAACCAAAGCAATCTACTCTGTGCTTGGTTTTAAAGCAACTTATCTTTAATTTATTATTTAAAAAAATTACTCCCTCTTCTGTTAATGCATGAAAATGAAGTTTGTACGGTAAAATAGTATTTGCAGCTTGTAATTGTAAGTCAATAATTTGTTGTAAAGGTGCAGGAGCAAAAAGGTGTAAATCTTGCTCTCTTCCAAGTAATCCTAAACTCGAAATCAATGGAACTAATCCAAAATAATGGTCGCCATGTAAATGTGATATGAGAATGAAATTGAGTTTACTACGTTTTATTTTGTATTTATTGAGCTGTAGTTGTGTGCCTTCGCCACAATCAATTAATATACATTGATCATTTAAGGTTACAATTTGGGCAGTAGGATGTCTGTCAAATGCAGGAATTGCAGAATTATTGCCCAAAATGGTTACACCAAACATTTAAAATATTTTGTCAAATAAAATAAAAAACTGAATAACTCTCTTTCTTTTTTTTAGATGCTATAATCTTTTGAAACGCCACCTAAAACTTTATCTTCACGCCCAAAAATTAAATATGTATAATACATTAATCACCCAAATTCAAAATGATACACTAATTGTTACTATTAACAGACCAGACAAGTTAAATGCTTTAAATAAAGATGTATTTAACGATTTAGATAAATTGGTGGATGAAATTGAAAATACCAAAGCTATCAAAAGTGCTATTATTACTGGTGCAGGCACCAAAGCATTTGTTGCTGGTGCAGATATTACTGAGTTTGAAAGCCTATCTAAAGAGCAAGCTATGCAGCTTGCAAAACGTGGACAAGATGTATTTTTTAAAATAGAAAATTGTAGTAAACCCATTATTGCTTGTGTAAATGGTTTTGCTTTAGGTGGTGGTTGTGAATTGGCTATGAGTTGTCATTTTAGAATTGCAAGCACAAATGCAAAATTTGGTCAGCCCGAAGTAAACTTAGGTTTAATTCCTGGTTATGGAGGTACACAACGTTTAGCACAACTTATAGGAAAAGGCAGAGCTATTGAGTTATTAATTACAGCAAATATGATTGATGCTACAACAGCATTGCAATATGGATTAGTAAACCATGTTGTAGAACAAGAACAATTGTTGCAAAAGGCACAAGATATATTAGCTGTTGTACATACCAAAGCTCCTATTGCAGTAGGTTATTGCATTGCAGCTGCTAATGCAGTTTTTAATGAAAATGAAAATGGTTTTGATAAAGAAGTGCGTTTGTTTGGTGATTGTGTAACCACAACTGATATGAAAGAAGGTACATCTGCTTTTTTAGAAAAAAGAAAGCCACAGTTTAATGGAGCATAAATTTTTTATTAATTTCCATAATACAAATAAATGATTTTAGGAGCAATTGATATTGGTAGTAACGCTGCAAGATTGCTAATTACAGAAGTGGTAGATAGCAATAAAAATGATGTTCAATTTAATAAATTAAACTTAATACGTGTACCACTTAGGTTAGGTTTTGATGTTTTTGAGTATGGCGAAATTACTAAACCCAAACAAAATATGTTGCTCGAAACTATGAAGGCTTATGCTCATTTAATGAAGGCCTATCATGTAGAGCAATGTATTGCTTGTGCTACAAGTGCTATGAGAGATGCCAAAAACAGTAACGATTTAATACGTACCGTAAAACTTGAAACGGGCATTGAAATTAAAGTAATTAGTGGCGACGAAGAGGCTAGTATGATTTATGAAAACCATATTGCCGAAAACCTCGATAAACAACACGCTTATATGTACATTGATGTTGGTGGAGGAAGTACAGAATTAACTTTTTTTGATGAAGGTGTAATGAAGTATAAAAAAAGTTTCAACATTGGTACCATTAGATTATTAAAAGGTTTGGTTAATGAATCTATTTGGGATGAAATGAAATCTTACATCAAACAAAATACAAAAACCAAATTGCCCATCACAGCCATTGGTAGTGGAGGAAATATTAATAAAGTTTTTTCTATCAGTAAAAAGAAGGAAGGCAAACCTTTGCAATTAGATTTATTGAAAGATTATCACAAAGAAATTGGTAGTTTTTCAATAGAAGAAAGGATTAAAATGTACAAGTTTAGAGAAGATAGGGCAGATGTTATTGTGCCAGCATTACAAATTTATATTAATGCCATGCGTTGGGCAGATATTACAGAAATCTATGTTCCAAAAATTGGTTTGGCCGATGGTTTAATACAAAAATTGTACAGCCAAATTAAATAATGTTTAATTTATATTAATTTCCTTTATTACCTATTTATTGCATGTTATAAACACTTTATTTGCAAAAAATTGTATTTGCATGAAAAAATGGCTTGTTTTTGTAATTATTCTATTTGTTTCTAAATTTTCAATTGCACAAAAAAGTAAAAATTCGGTTGCTGCTGTCAAAAGATTATCATCAAAAAAAAGTGAGCAGGTAAATAGAAAATATCCCAAAATAGTTATTGGTATCATGATCGATCAAATGCGATGGGATTATTTATATCGTTATCAAAATAGGTATTCAAAAAATGGGTTTAATAGAATTTTAAACGAAGGTTTTAACTGCCAAAACACTTTTATACCTTACACCCCAACAGCAACAGCTTGTGGCCATGCTTGTGTGTATACAGGTAGTGTGCCTGCTATAAATGGCATTACTGGTAATAATTGGTGGGACGAAAAATTAGGAAAATCCATTACAAGTGTTGAAGATAACACAGTGCAAACTGTTGGTAGCAATACTAAAGAAGGGCAACAAAGTCCACATAGTTTAAAAACCAATACTATTGGCGACGAATTAAAATTGGCTACAAATTTTAAAAGCAAAACTATTGGCATAAGTATTAAGCCAAGGGCAAGTATTTTGCCAGCAGGTCATTTGGCAGATGCTGCTTATTGGTACGATGAAAAGGCTGGTAAATTTATTACTAGCACATTTTACATGCAGCAATTGCCAACTTGGGCCGAAGCATTTAATAATAGAAAATTGCCCGATAGTTTATACAAATTAGGTTGGAATACTTTATATCCTCTAAATACTTACACTAATAGTACCAACGACACTGCTAATTGGGAAGAAACTAAATGGATGGAAGTTGACAAAGCTGTTTTTCCGTATAGCTTAGAAAAATTTATTGGTAAAGATTATAAAAAATTGCCTTATATACCTCAGGGTTCAGATTATACTTTGCTAATGGCTAAAGCTGCTATTGAAGGTGAAAATTTAGGCAAAAGCACTGTAACCGATTTTTTAGCTGTAAGCTTAAGTAGTTGCGATTATATGGGGCATAGTTTTGGACCTAATAGTATTGAGGCTGAAGATATGTTTTTGAGATTAGACAAAAGTTTAGCCGATTTTTTTGAATATTTAGATAATCGTTTTGGCAAAGGAAATTACACCACTTTTCTAACTGCCGACCATGGCGTTGCTCATGTTGCAGATTTTGCAAAAAGCAAAAAGTTACCTGCAGGAAATTACAATAGCGATGCACTTGTAAAGCAAGCTAATAAAGCTTGTTTTGAAAAATTTGGGGTAGACAAAATTATCTTTCATCAAACCTATTATAATTTAAGCTTAGACCTGAATAAAATTAATAATGCAAAACTCAACATCGCAGAAGTAAAAGAAACTATAATAAATGCTTTACAAAATATGGAAGGTATTTATAGGGTGATTGATAAAGAAAAATTAGAAAATAGTAATTTGCCACAACCAATAAGAGAAAGGGTTATTAATGGATATTATCCAAGTAGAAGTGGTCAATTACAAATTATTCCACTACCTCAATGGTATAAAGATAATCCAAAAGGAACCGATCATAGTGTTTGGAATCCTTACGATGCACACATTCCTTTGCTTTGGTATGGTTTTGGAATAAAAAAAGGTCAATCATTTAGAGAAGTTTATATGACAGATATTGCACCTACAATTGCAGCATTGTTAAATATTCAAATGCCTAATGGTTGTGTAGGAAAAGTAATTGAAGAAGTATTGAAGTAGAATTTTTAAGTATTGAAGTTAATTTTTTAGTGAAAAAATGATAAAAAAAACGCCAAGTTTAAAGTTCAAATTCTCCTCTTTTGTAGGGGTTAGGGGTGGTTTTTATGCATTCTTTTTATTAATCTATTTATTTTTTTCATACATATCTTTTTCTCAAACAACACCAAATCCAATTCCACAAAAAGGATTTAAAAGTTTGTTTAACAATAATGCTTACGATAGCACTAAATCCTATCAAGCACAATTAAATCCACGAGCAATTTCTTTTGTACAAGAATATATTCGTAAACAAAGCAAGGAATTAGAAAGAATGAAGCAATGGGGAAAGCCTTATTTTAATATGTACGATAATATTTTAAGGCAATACAATATTCCTGTTGAAATGAAGTATTTAAGTGTAATTGAAAGTCATTTGCAAAGTAATTTAGTAAGTTGGGCAGGTGCAGTTGGTCCTTGGCAAATTATGGATTATGAAGCTAAACGATTTGGACTTAAAATCGGAAATGGAATTGATGAAAGAACTGATTTTGTAAAAAGTACCCATGTTGCTTGTAAACTAATGAAAGAACTTTATGCCGAATTTGGTGATTGGCTATTGGTAGTTGCAGCTTATAATGGAGGTGCAGGTAGAGTAAGAGGTGCTATAAGAAAAAGTGGAAGCCGTGAATTTTGGGATTTACAATACCATGTACTTGAAGAAACAAGAAACCATGTTAAAAAATTTATTGCTACCCATTATATTTTTGAAGGAGGGGCAGGGCTTACTACTAATACAGCAAGTGAAAATAAAAAGATGTTTTTAGAGCAGCAAAATAAAGCTGCACAGCCTAAAACTGTAGACAGTAGTTATACCTCAATTGAAATAATGGGACGTTACAATGCAGTTTTACTGTGCAATACCTTGCAAATAAATATTGCAAATTTCAATGAACTTAATCCAAATTTTGAGAAGCAACTAGCCGAAGGCAAACCTTACAATATGTTCATTTTAAAAGATAAGTTGCCTCTTTTTATACAAAAGAAACAGGAAATTTTGCAGCAAAGTTTTATGGCTTTGATGAAGTAATAATGAAAATAAAAAAGGCCACTTTAAATAAAGTAGCCTTTAACTTAACAACTCATCCTTAAACCCACATGAAATTTTTTGATTTTGTTTTTATAATTAGAATACACTAATTGTTTTTGGTTGTGATTTTATTGCTTCTTTTTTTGGAAGAAATACTTTTAAAATTCCAGCTTCATATTTTGCTGCTATACCTTCTGTATCTACTTTATCTTCTAAAGAAAATGTTTTGGTAAAAGCAGTGTTTTTAAATTCTCTTCTTATGGTTTTGTAATCTTCTTGTTTAGTCTCTTCTTTAGTTTCGTAACCAATAGTTAGCAAACCATTGTTTACACTAATTTTAAAATCTTCTTTATTTTTTCCTGGTGCAACCAATTCAATATGAAAACCTTCGTTGTTTTCATGAATGTTTGTTAAAGGTGCATTTGAAAAGTTTGAAAACTCTTGTGTAAAAGGACCAAAAAAGTCGTTTACAAAATGATTTAAAACTGGGCGTTGTTTTACGATTGTCATAATTTTTAATTTTTGTGTTTTTTAATTATTGTTATGCAATCTTTCATTCAAATTAAATTCCAAACAAAAAAACAAGACATAAAGTCTTGTTTTGTAAAATAAAAATGTCATTATTTCCGAAATCGTATAATTTTACCTGAAATCTAGTCAACTAATTACTCAATTTAGTACCACCATTTTAAGAAAATTGCAGCTAAAGCCCAAATGCAAGTAACAATAAAAATTCCTTTAGCAGTTTTATCTTTATCATTATTTATAAAAAGTGTAAACAAAGCAGCGTTGGCAAATAGCGAAAAGGTAATCATATTGGTTAGTAATCTATTTTCAATAGCAAGTACTTTAATAAATCCCCAAACACTCACACTTACTCTAAATTTCCATAAATAAAATGCAAGCATGCCAACGAAGGGGCCAAGAATTCCCAGTACAAGTCCAAGTTTTAAGTTGTCTTTAAGCATAAATTAAATATTCCAGCTTTGGATAGTTTTTAAATTTTTATAATCTGTGAAATCAATTGTAACAGGAACAATGCTAGCATAATTGTTTGCTAAAGCCCAAACATCGGTATCTGTACCTTCGTCTTTATTATTAAAAATACCGGTAAGCCAATAATAATTTTTTCCATGCGGGTCTTGCCTTTCAATAAAATCTTCATTGTATTTAGCGTAGGCTTGCCTGCATACTTTTAATCCCTTAAACTCTGCTTCGTTTATTTTAGGAATATTTACGTTTAGTAAAAGATGCTCATCAAGTTCGTTTAGCCTTTGTAAATAATGTTGTACCAAAATACTTACAACTTTTTTTGCCAACGTAAAATCAGCATTAACAGCAAAATCCAACAAAGAAAACCCTATAGAAGGAATACCTTCAATTGCAGCTTCCATAGCAGCACTCATGGTACCACTATAAATTACATTAATACTATGGTTGGCCCCATGATTAATGCCACTTAAACAAATATCTGGTTTACGATGTAAAATTTTATCAACTGCTAATTTAATACAATCTACAGGAGTGCCATCTGTGGTATAAGCTTCAACTCCATCAATAAAATCAACTTTATTAATTCTTAAAGGTTTATCAATAGTAATAGCATGACCCATTCCACTTTGTGGTTTTGATGGGGCAACAACAATTACCCTACCAAAAGGTAAAGCTGCCTCTGCTAATGCTTTAATTCCATTAGCATAAATACTATCATCATTTGTAATTAAAATAATAGGTTTTTCTTGCATGTGTGCAAAGTAAAGCGATTGAATTTTTATACATCAACCTAAAATAAAAATTAACAAATAATGTGGTTTAAAAAAACAATAAACACAAGAAAATAGCAGCAAATACACAAATTAAATCTACCAGCAACATGGTGCCTAAAGTATATCTTGTGTTTTTTACTTTAATACTTCCAAAGTAAACTGCAATTACATAAAAAGTTGTTTCTGCTGCACATTGAAACACACAAGCCAATCGACCTGTAAAACTATCAGCTCCATAAGTTCGCATAGCATCAATTAAAAAGCCTCGGCTGCCTGCAGCATTAAATGGACGAAGAATAGCAATTGGCAAAGCATCCACAACTTCTTTACTAACACCTATGGCTAAAAATCCTTTGGCCATTAGGTTTGCAAGAATTTCAAATACGCCACTATTTCTAAATAAACTAATAGCTACCAACATACCAAGAATATATGGGAAAATAGTTTGGCCAGTTTTTAAACCACCATAAGCCCCTTCAACAAACGATGCAAAAACGTTTTTGCCTTGTGCTGTAAAATGTTTTTCTCTTAAAAAACTGTACAATAAAATGCTGAAAATAATACCTAGTAGCAATACGTTAGAAATATTGTTGGTGAAATGATTTTTGCTAATTAAATCTAAGCTAGTAATGTACCATAAAAGCCCACTTATAATTCCAATAACTACACCAATTGCACCAATTAAGGTAACATTGAGTAAATTAATTTTTTGTCGAATACCCACAATTATTAATGCTGCAATTGTACCAATGAAAGATGTGATGATACAAGGCAACATAACATCGGCAGGGTTTACAGCATTTTGAGCTGCTCTGTAACCAATAATTGAAGTGGGAATTAAAGTTAAACCAGCTGCATGTAAACACATAAACATGATTTGGCTATTACTTGCTTTTTCTTTATCAGGGTTAAGTTCTTGCAAACTTTCCATGGCTTTTAATCCAAATGGAGTAGCTGCACTATCAAGCCCCAAAAAATTGGCTGCAAAGTTGAGCATCATATAAGAAATAGATGGATGATTCTTTGGAATTTCGGGAAAAACTTTTACAAAAACTGGACTTAAAAATTTGGCTAATTTTTCTGAAGCACCACTATCAATTAACAATTGTAAAATACCACAAAAGAAAGATAGGTAAGCAATTAAAGGCAGCAGTAAATCAAAAATAGTGTTTTTACAAGTAGGTAAAATACCATCAGTAGGTTGTTTGCCAACATGAAACTTTACAATGTTATTATCCAAGGTGTAAAGGGTATCTTTACCAACAGCAAATTTTTTATCCTTCGTTTTTTTTAGGGTATCAACAATAAATGCAGGAGCATCTTTTACATACATTTCTTTTCGTAAAATGGGGTCATCTTTTTTTCCATTTACACTAAATTCAATACTATAATAATTGCCACTAAAAAGTAAAGCTAAAATATATGATACAGAACCAATAATGATGACTAACCAAAATCTACTCAATGCCATGATATTATTTTAATGCTGGAAAATTAAGGTTTTGTAGTTTAAATTTAGTATTGCTATCACTAAAATATTAAACTACTGCTTTAGGTGGTTGCAATTTGTACAATTATGTTTTAGATTAAGTTAATAACTATTAAATAAATGGGATTAAAACAACGTAGCCATCTAATTTTACAAAACTATCACACAATTAATTTGATATGATTGAAGAAAAAAAAGAACATATTCAGCAAGATAAGCCAAGTAAAAAAAAGCCCATTTTCCCTGTACACAATGGTTTACGTGCTTATTTAAAAAAATATGGAAGAGAGGTTTTGCTGCCAGTAAGCTACAACGATTTACAACGATTTACTTACACACATCCACTTAAAGATAAAAAAGGTAAGGATACTTTTTGGGAAACTGCCAGCTATGATATGAATCATTGGATGTATTTAAAAGAAGCTTTAGTAAAAATTTATGCCATTTTAAAAACAGAGGGTGATTTAAGTTTTATCAATCATTTAGATGTTGCTCGTATTGATTTTTGTTACTTTGGTAATAGCCAACCATTTAGAATAAGAATTAGAAATAAGTACAATGATAATTACGACCATTATTATATAAAGCAAGCAGATGCAAGCAGAATTTATGGGTTAGAATTAGAACATTTATTGTCGCCAAACAGAATAACTTTCTTTACCCATGATAAAACTTTGATTGAAGAACATATTCCTGGTATTCCAGGAGATATTTTTATTCAAGAATATTTACAAGATGATAATGTGAATAAAATACGGTTGGCTAAAGAGTTTGTAAAGTTTAACGAACGATGCTTTGTGCAATTATTGGGTGATATGAGGGCTTACAATTATGTAGTAAATATTATTCCTGATATTGAAGATTTTCAATACAGAATTAGAGCTATAGATTTTGATCAGCAAAGCTATGAGGGAAGAAAAAACTTGTATTTACCACAGTTTTTTAAAGAAAACAAGCCGTTGGTAGATTTGGCAACTAATTGTTTAAATAAAGATAGTATTGCTCAATACCAAGCTGAAGAACATACCATGATGGCGTTTAGATTAGTGAGTAGTAGATATAGAGTTAAAGAATTGTTGGATATTTTGAACACTGATGATATTTCTAAACTTGAAAAAATTGAACAATTGAAAGAAGAATTATCAGCACATTTTGCAAATACAAAAAATTTTGCAAATGCTAATACCATGGGGCAAGTTTTAAAGCAACAATTAAAACAAACTTTGCTAAAAAGTTTAAGGTTTATTACAAAAACTGGTGGAAAATTTGCTGATTAATAAAGATTACTAAGTTGATTTTTGCTAGTAAAATTTACCAATTATTTGTTAAAAATTTCCATTGTAAATAGGATTGGGGTATTGTGCAAGTTTAGCTATTACATTTGACTGCTAGTAAATCACATTAAGCATCAGTTTTACAAAAAATCGTTAAATGATATACAAAATACTTACAGTTGCTGGGTTAGCAACTTTTGAAATTTATGCTGCCATACCAGCAGGTTTTGCATTTGGTTTAAGTCCTTGGGTGATTTTTATTTCAAGTTTAATTGGTGGAATTGTTGGGGCTTTTGTAGCGGCATTTTTAGGAGATAAAATAAAAAATTTTATAGCAAAATATCGAAAGCCTAAACCAGTTTCAACCATTAAAAAGCCAAATCTAGCTCAAAAAATTTGGGAAAAATATGGTTTAATTGGTCTAGGGTTATGTGGCACTTTTACTGTTGGTGCACCTGTAAGTATTGCAGTTGGCGTTGGTTTTAATGTAAGTATGCAAAAACTGCTTTTTTGGTGCTGCATTGGAATTTTATTAAGATGTGCAGTATTTACCACAATTGGACATTTTGGTATGAAATTGTTGTAGTGTTTTGCTACAATTAATCATCCCAATTTAGTTTACACAAAAGCTCATAAATATTATTCCCACTCAATGGTAGCAGGTGGTTTGCTACTTATATCATACACAACCCTGTTAATTCCTCGTACTTGATTAATAATTCTATTGCTAACTGTTGCTAAAAATTCGTAGGGTAGGTGAGCCCAATCTGCAGTCATACCATCAACGCTTGTTACAGCTCTTAAAGCAACAGTAAATTCATAGGTTCTTTCATCGCCCATTACACCAACACTTTGTACAGGTAACAAAATTGTGCCAGCTTGCCATACAGATTTGTACAAGTTAAATTCGTGCAAAGCATTGATATAAATAGCATCTGCTTTTTGCAATAAATCTACTTTATCGGCAGTAATTGCTCCCAAAATTCTTATGCCTAATCCAGGGCCAGGAAATGGATGACGCTGTATTAATTTTTCAGTAATTCCCAATGCTAATCCAATTTTACGAACCTCGTCTTTAAATAAAAATCTCAAAGGTTCAACTAATTCCATTTTCATAGAAGCAGGTAAACCTCCTACATTGTGATGAGATTTTATAGTTACTGAAGGACCATGTACACTCACACTTTCTATAACATCAGGATAAATAGTACCTTGCCCTAAAAAGCTTATATCCTGCAATTGTGATGCTTCTGTTTGAAAAACATCAATAAATAATTTACCAATGATTTTTCTTTTGCCCTCAGGGTCGCTAACATCTTTTAGTGCATCGTAAAAAAGTTGTTTTGCATTAATGCCTTTTACATTTAATCCTATTTGATGATAGGTTTCTAACACTTGTTCAAATTCATCTTTTCGTAGTAAACCATTATCTACAAAAATGCTAATTAAATTTTCTCCTATGGCTCTATGAATAAGTGTTGCAGCTACTGTGCTATCAACACCACCACTCAATGCCATGATAACTTTTTTGTTACCAATTTTCTTTTTTAAGAAAGCTATTGTTTCATCAATAAAAGAATCAGAAGTGTAATCCTGACTGCATTTACAAACTTCTATCAAAAAATTATTTAGCATAGTTGCACCTTGCTTACTATGATAAACTTCTGGATGAAATTGAAAGCCATACAAATCGTTTTTCCCGTCTGTTTTTTTAAAAGCTGCAACAGGGATATCGTTTGTTTTTGCTAAAATTTCAAAGTTATTGGGTAAGGTTTTTATGCTATCGCTATGGCTCATCCATACCTCTGTGGCTTCAGTTATATCTTTAAAAATAATATCTGGCGTTGCTAAGTTTACAATAGCTCTTCCATATTCTCTTTTATTACTTTTGCCAACTTCGCCACCAAAAAATTTTGCTGTCAGTTGTGCTCCATAACATATAGTTAATATGGGATATTTTTCGTTTAATAAAGCAACATCGCAGCTTGGGGCATTTTCATCGTTTACACTGCAAGGACTGCCACTTAAAATAATACCTTTTATACTATTATCAAATTCAAATGATTTATTAAAGGGTAAAATTTCACAGTACACATTTGCTTCTCTAACTCTTCTAGCTATAAGTTGTGTAAATTGGCTACCAAAGTCGAGAATAATAATTTTTTCAGTCATAATCATATACACTACAAATTATTTGTAGCAAATTTTTTGTTATAAATTTTACGATAAATTGTTATCGTTAAAGTACCTAAAGTAATTCCTACAACGCTTCCACTCAAAACATCAAAAGGATAGTGCACACCAACATAAACTTGAGCATAAGCAATAATTGCAGCCCAGAATAGGAATAAAAATTTCCAATTTTTTAAGGTGCTTTTTAAACTGTTCATAAAGAAAATAGCAATTCCAAAATGGTTGGTGGCATGAGAACTTGTAAAGCTAAAACCTTGACTACAATTTGGCAATAACAATCTAACTTCATTTTTAAAGTTGGGGTCGGCACAAGGGCGTAATCTTTGTACTAAAGGTTTAATCAAGTGACTACTCACTTGGTCGGTTATCAAAATAGTTAACAAAGCAAATACTAGCCAAATCCAAACTTTCTTTTGTTCTTGTTTTATGGCTAATATTATCATTAAAGCGTATAATGGAATCCAATTGTTTGAATTTCTAACAAACGGCATTAATGCATCAAAAAAACTGTTGGAGGATTGTTGATTAATCCACAAAAAAATTTGTTTGTCAATACTTTCAATCTCAGAAAACATAAAGTAATTAAGGCTGCAAAATACGAGTATTCAGTTCTATTAAAAAATTACTAATTCAGTTTTGGTAGTTACAAACAAAACTTTCATTTTTACAGCATGGTATTGCAACAATATTTTTCTTGGTGGTTAAAATTTAAAGTATAAAGTACTAAGGTAAATTATTGCTGTAAACCTCGGTACTAACTGAGGTTTTTTTATTTTTAAAAAGTAGAAATTAATGAAAAAAATTCATATTGAAACATCTGTAAAAAGATTGTTAGCAGATGTTTATACACCTGTGGGCATTTATTTACGTTTGAGAGATAAATTTAGAGATACAATTTTGCTTGAAAGTACAGATAATCATGCAGCTGAAAATAGTTACAGCTTTATAGGGATAAATGCTATAGCTGGAGTAGAAGTAAAAGATACCTCTACTATCGAAATAAAATATCCAAACGAACATCCTATTTCATTAACATTAGCAAAGCCAACAGAAACTACAGAAAAGTTAAATAGTTTTTTGCAAAAATTTGAAGCAACTACCACTTCAGAGTTTGCAAAAGAAGCTGCATTTGCACAAGGCTTGTATGGTTATACTAGTTTTGAATCTATAGCATTGTTCGACACAATTAAGCTTAGCAATAAACAAAATAATCAAAATATTGCGTTATTGCGATACAGACTTTATCAGTATGTAATTGCTTTTAATCATTTTAAAGATGAACTATTTATTTGCGAAAATCATATTTCAGGAATTGAAAGTGAAGCCAATTTGGTAGAAAGTTTAATTAAAAATAAAGATGTTCCTACTTATCCTTTTAGTTTGGTAGGAGATGAAAAAGCAAATATGGATGATGCCTTTTACGAAAATATGATTTTGAAGGGAATCAATAGCTGTCAAAGGGGCGATGTGTTTCAAATTGTATTAAGTAGAGCTTTTGAACAGCAATTTATTGGTGATGAATTTAATGTATACCGAGCGTTACGAAGTGTAAATCCATCTCCATACCTATTTTATTTTGATTATGGTAATTACAAACTCATGGGGTCTTCGCCTGAAAGTCAATTATTGATTAAAAATCAAAAAGCAATCATTCATCCCATTGCAGGCACTTGTAAACGAACAGGAAACGATGTAGAAGATAAATTGGCAACTGAGGCATTAGTTGTAGATGAAAAAGAAAATGCCGAGCATGTAATGTTGGTTGATTTAGCAAGAAACGATTTAAGTACCATTTGCCAAAACGTACAAGTAAATTACTTTAAACAAGTACATTATTATAGTCATGTTATCCATTTGGTGAGTGAAGTGCAAGGGGAGTTACCTAGTAATTACAATCCTTTTGAACTGCTAGCTAAAACATTTCCTGCAGGTACATTAAGTGGTGCACCAAAATACAAGGCTTTGCAATTAATTGACCTTTACGAACCTACTAAAAGAGGTTTTTATGGAGGTGCTTTAGGGTTTATTGGTTTTGATGGTTCTTGCAATCATGCTATAATGATACGTAGTTTACTTAGTAAAAACAATACTTTGCACTTACAAGCAGGTGGTGGAATTGTAAATGCTAGTTTGCCTGAAAATGAATTAAAAGAAGTTGAAAATAAGTTAGGTGCTATTAGAAAAGCATTGAGCTTATTTGAAAGGAAATAAATGTAAAACTTCATTTTGTACAAATAACTATTGCCTTACTTTTACCACTTAAAATTATAAACATGTCATCAAGCTCATCGGATTCTAAAAACATAACCTTGTTTGGTAAAACCTTTGAACCATTTTTAAATGAATTTGAAATTGCAGAAGCCGTTAAAAAAATGGCCGACACTTTAAACAGAGAATATGAAGGTAAAAAGCCACTGTTTATTAGTATCTTAAACGGAGCATTTATGTTTAGTAGCGATTTGTTTAAGCAAATTACTATCGAAGCAGAAATTTGTTTTATTAAATTGGCATCCTATAAAGGCACACAAAGTACAGGACATGTAATTACAAGTATTGGTTTAGATAGTAATATCACAGATAGGCATATAATTGTATTGGAAGATATAATTGATACAGGAAAAACATTGCATACATTTTTACCTCAAATTGTGAATCAACAACCAGCAAGTTTAAAAATTGCTACATTGTTGCACAAGCCAGAAGCTACTGTTCATCCTCTTGAAATTGATTATTGTTGTTTTAAAATTCCAAACAAATTTGTTTTGGGTTATGGGTTAGATTTTGATGGATATGGTAGAAATACAAAAGAAATTTATCAGCTAGTTTTATAAAATGACAATCCATTTACAAAATCTTCAATTTTTTGGTTTTCATGGCGTTTACCCTGAAGAACAGTTACTTGGTAATGAATTTATAGTTAATGTTAAACTTAGTTGCCCATCTTTTAAGAATGACAACATTTTATTAGAGCAAACTGTTAATTATGAAGAAATTTTTGCAATAATTTCATCAGTAATGCAAATACCAACTCCACTTTTAGAAACTTTAGTGGTAAAAATTGGCAATACTATTTTGGAACAGTATTTGCAAGTTAAAGCTGTTGATGTATCTATCTACAAAAGAAATCCACCAATAAAAGGTTATCAAGGAAATGTAGGAGTGCAACAATTGTTTGAAAGAAAATAAAATTAAGTTAATAGTTTTAAAATTATAGGGATGAATAAAATATTGGTATTATTTTTTGCTTGTTTTTTAATTAAAATAAGTGCAGCACAAGATGTAAATACTTTGTTTAAAGAAGCCAACAACTTAGAATTAAAATTTAAGGATGATGATGCCTTATTAAAGTATAAACAAATAATTGCTATTGATGAAAATAACGTAAAAGCTTTAATAAAAGCTGCAGAATTGAGTTGTGCAACAGGTGCAAGAAATAAAGATGCAAATGCCAAAAAAGCGTTGTATTTGGATGGATTGAGTTTCGCCAAAAAAGCAGTTGCTTTAGCACCTAACAATGCCGATGCCTACGTTGTTTTAGCAACTGCTAATGGAAAAATGACTGAAGTAGAGACTGATAAAAAGCAAATTGTAGCCTACGTACGCGAAACAAAAATTAATGCTGATAATGCTTTAAGTATTAATGCTAACCACGCCTTAGCCAACTTTATTGAAGGAAAATGGCATTATGAAATGATAAATTTAAATTGGGCAAAACGTTTGGCAGTTAAAGCGTTGTATGGAGGTTTACCAACTGCAAGTATTGAACAGGCGGCCTTTTACCTTGAAAAAAGCAGAAAAGCAGATCCATACAATGCCCTAACTTTTTTAACCTTGGCAAAAGTGTATAAAGAAAAAACTAGTCCTACAGAAATGATTGAAGTTTTAGAGAAATTAATTAAACTACCTAGAAGAACTATAGATGATGCAGCTTATATAGAAGAAGGAAAAAAAATGTTAGAAGAAAATAGATAAAATGAATGATGACATTTTATTAAAGAAACATTTGCATGCACTTAACAATTATAATTATATAAAAGAAACATAAATTTAAATGAACGAACAATTTTTAGCGGCAGTTGCCAATAGCAAAACTTTATCACAAAAACCAGATAATGAAACTTTATTAAAGTTATATTCTTTATACAAACAAGCAACTGAAGGAGATGTAAATGGAGAAGCTCCATCAAATCCATTTGATTTTGTAGCAAAAGCAAAATATAATGCTTGGGAGCAGATAAAAGGTACTTCGAAAGAAGATGCTATGGTTCAGTACATCAATTTAATTGCTCAACTAAAAGGATAAGATTGGTTTTATAATAAAAAAGCATTTGCCCTAGCAAATGCTTTTTTATTATAGGTAATTCAATATTAAAATGCAGGATCTGCAGGGGTGTTTGGATTGTTGTCTCTTTCTCTAAATGGATAAGGGAAAAAGTTTCTTCTTCTTTCACTATTTGCTCTACCAAAACGTCTCATATCTTCTAGCTTTAACCCACTCATGTATAATTCTATACATCTATTTCTATAAATTTCATTTAATAGGCTAGGGGCATCAACTGTACCAGTATAGCCTGCTGAAATATTAGCACCAACACCGTTTGGATCAGCTGCAGGTGTTTGTTGTAATATTTGATCAATTAAAGTTTTTGCTGTTGCTAAATCAGGAGTTGATTGACGAACCAAGCATTCAGCTCTTATTAATTTCATTTCATCGTTTAGGTACACTGGAATTGCCTGAGTAGTAGCAGTAAAAAAGCCTCTCATTCTGTATCTAGGCGTTGCTGTTGAAACTAATTGAGTATAGAAAGGAACACGAGCATCGTTTAAGCTTGCAGCTAAACTTGCTGGTAAGCCTAACGTTGAGTCTATTGGTTGATAAACATTACCACTAGCAGTTACATTTATAAAAACTTGATTGGGGTTTAAAGCATCAAAGTTCCATGTGCTTGTAGTTGTTGTGCTTACAATACTAGCTGCAGCTAAAGCAGCAGAAAAATTACCTGTATACAATGAGTATCTTGCTTTTAAGGCTTGTAAGGTATTAGCAATATTTAAACCTGCAGGAATATCGCCAATAAAGGTTGCATTTGGTGCATTTGCATTTACAACAGATATTGCATTATCTAAAATTGCAATTGCCTTAGCAAATCCTTGTGCTCTTGGAATAAATCGGGCAGGGCTAGAAACTGGAGCACCAATTGTGTCAGGTATTTGCTCCCAATACATGCTTAAATTTCCCAATGCATTAGCTTTTAAAATACTTGCGTAGCCAATTAAACCACTTCTATAATTTACATCTGCCACATTATTTGCAACTCTTAATACATTATCTGCTTCAAAAATAACTTTGCAGTTATTAATCCACAAGCTTCCTAAAATACCATTATTACCATCTACACTTGCTCCACCAGTTGCCAAATTTGCTTCTGATAAGTTGCCTACATTTACAACAATGGCTTCTCCTGTTGTTAAAGCATTAGAGCTTATCATCTGTGGTACAATTGTCATACTCATAATTCTTTGAGCACCAACTAAAGTGCCAACCATTCCTCTTGGGTTGCTAAAAACATCAGGTGTTGATGCAGCATTTGGGTTTGTAAAGTCTTTTTTACAACCAATAGTTGTTATCATCAAAACTAATGACGCAACAACATAAATATTTTTAATTTTATTATTCATTTGTTTATTTTTTTGATGATGATTAAAATTTAGCGTTTATTCCAAAGGCGATTGTTCTTGGAATTGGAACTGCTCCAAAGTCAATACCTCTTAATAGAGTACTTTGCCCACCACTATTTACTTCAGGATCGTATCCATTGTATTTAGTCCAAACAATTAAATTACGTCCAGAAAAGTTAATGCTCAAATCACTAAATAATTTGTTTACTTTACCTAAGCTATAACTAAAAGATATTTCTCTTAAACGTACATTGCTACCATCATCAATTCTCCATTGTTCTATTGCATAAATACCTGTAGGCACTGGTGCATTTGGAGCAGCGTTATAAGCACTAAT
>JBMLOR010000006.1:0-2901 GCA_049242865.1 Chitinophagaceae bacterium
ATTTTTACTACAGCTAACATGTGAAAATTTTTTTGGACGGCAAAAGTAAGGTTCTTAGCCCAAATTTTGAAAGTTTTTTTTAATCAAAATCTTAAAAAGCTTAAAGATTACACTGTAAAACAACTCAAACTAGTATAAATATGGTCGTTTATGCTAATTTTTGAAATGCAAATAAACAATTACTCTATGTTTGGTGAAATTTAAATAAAATGCATCGCAGAAATTTTATTTCATTATCCACACTTGGAGCTTTATCCATACCATTTAAAACTGTAAAGCCAAAAAACAAAGTAAAACCCATTGTAATTTCTACTTGGGATGCAGGTATTAATGCCAACAAAGCAGCATGGAATATTTTAAATGCTAATGGCAAGGCTATTGATGCTGTTGAAAAAGGTGTAATGATTACCGAAGATGAAATGAACTGCTGTGTTGGTTTAGGTGCAAATCCTGATAGAGATGGTTTTGTAACACTAGATGCAAGTATTATGGATGAACATGGCAACTGTGGGGCTGTTGGATTTTTAGAAAGAATAAAACATCCTATTTGTGTGGCAAGGAAAGTAATGGAAAATAGTCCTCATGTTTTATTAGTAGGTGAAGGTGCTCAAAAATTTGCCCTAGCACAGGGTTTTTCACTTGAACCTAGTACTTTAAGTAAAAATGCTGAAAAAAATTATAAAAATTGGCTGAAAAAAAGCGAATACAAACCATTGATTAATAGAGAGAAGTTAGAAAATCAACCAATAGCTCCTCCTAAAAAACTAGATTCAGGAGAATTTAATCATGATACAATTGGTATGATTGCATTAGATGCTCAAGGAAATTTAAGTGGTAGCTGTACCACAAGTGGCCAAGGTTTTAAAATGAGAGGAAGATTAGGAGATTCACCTATTATAGGTGCTGGCCTTTTTGTTGATAATGAAGTTGGAGCAGCAGTAAGCACAGGGCAAGGTGAAGAAGTAATTAGAATAGCTGGATGTAATGCCGTGGTAGAATTTATGAGACAAGGATTTTCGCCTGAAATGGCCTGCAAAAAAGCTATTGAAAGACTAATTAAAATGAGAGGAATTGATAAACTTAAAGAGCTACAAGTTTGCTTTATAGCTATTAATAAAAATGGTGAATATGGTAGTTATGCTTTGCAAAAAGGTTTTGAGTATGCAGTTTATTCTCATCAAACAAACAATCAACTATTTAAAAGTAAATTTCTCATTTAATGCAACTTGAAATTGCCGTATTTAATGTTGATGATGCTATAAAGGCTGCAGCTGTAAAACCACAAAGACTAGAAATTTGTAGCAACTACCAAGTTGGGGGAATTACTTGCCATGAAAATGATTTAAAAAAAATTAGAACATTAATAGATATTCCAATTTTTGCTATTGTACGTCCAAGAGCTGGCGACTTTGTTTATAATAATGAAGAATTTGCTGAAATGAAAAAAACTATTTCATTGTGCAAGGAACTACATTATAATGGCATTGTACTTGGTTTGTTAAAAGATGATAATACAATTGATGAAAATCGTACAGCAGAATTAGTAGCATTAGCCTATCCATTACCTGTAACATTTCACAGAGCTTTTGATAAAGTTCAAAATAACGAAACTGCATTGGAGGCTGTAATTAAAACAGGTTGTAAACGAATTTTAACTAGTGGTGGAAAACCAACTGCTTTAGAAGGAATTCACACATTAGAACAATTAGTTGAAAAAGCAAAATCGAGGATTTCCATTTTACCTGGTGGAGGTATAAGAAGCCAACATTTACAAACATTGCTTTCAAAAACAAAAGCTACTGAATTTCACAGTGCAGCTTTAGATGTAAATACTGCATTAAATATTGATGAAATTATTAAGATGAAGAAAATTTTAGAGCAAAAAAAAGCCCCCAACACTGATGTTTGAGGGCCTTACATTAAAAATCACTCTACAAACTAGTTCATCATTTCTACACTTCTGTTTATGAAATTTGTTAAATCACTTCCTTTTAATAATCCTTGAGAAAGCAAGGCTAAATCGGCTAAATTTCTTACTTGCTTTTGCTGTTTTTCAGTATCAGCTTCTTTTAAAAGCGTTTGATAAATTGGATGATTACCATTAACAGTTAATGTTACTTCATCTGGCATTTGCCCATAAAAGTTCATCATTCCACCACCACCAATTGCAGCCATATCTTTCATTCTACGCATAAATTCACTTCTTGTAGCTACCACAGGTGCTGTGTCCTTACTTAATCCTTTTACTTCTACGGTAACAGTTATATCACTTGGTTTTACATCAAACAAAGCTTTTATTTGATCGGTTTCTTCTTTACTTAAAACACTTTCAGCGGCATCTTGCTTATCAATTAAATTATCTACAATATCGGCATCAACTCTTACAAACGAAGTTTTCTCCCACTTCATTTCAATATTTTGGATAAAGCTTGCATCTACAATAGTTTCCATTTTTACAACAGTATATCCTTTTGCCAAAGCTGCTTGTACATAAGCGTCTTGTTGAATTGGATTAGTTGTATACAGTACAATGTGTTTACCCTCTTTATTTTTCTGCAAGCTTTCAGTGGCTGTTTTGTACTCTTCAAGTGTATGAAACTTTCCTGTTGTATCTTCCATCAGCATAAACTTATTTGCTTTGTCGTAGAATTTATCATCAGTCATCATTCCATACTTTACAAACAAGCCTAAACTTTCCCATTTTGCTTCAAACTCGCTTCTTTCTTTATTAAAAATTTCTTCTAATTTATCAGCTACTTTTTTTGTAATGTAGGTATTAATTTTCTTAACATTAGGGTCACCTTGTAAGTAACTTCTACTAACGTTTAATGGAATATCTGGACTATCAATAACCCCTTGCAACAACATTAAAAACTCTGGTACAATTTCTTTTACTTCATC
>JBMLOR010000007.1:0-39034 GCA_049242865.1 Chitinophagaceae bacterium
TTGCACCACAAGCAGGAAAATACAAAGTATATATTGTAGATGAGGTGCACATGCTAAGCAGCAGTGCTTTTAATGCATTTTTGAAAACTTTAGAAGAACCACCTGCACATGCCATTTTTATATTAGCTACAACTGAGAAACATAAAATTTTGCCTACCATATTATCTCGTTGTCAAATCTTTGACTTTAAAAGAATTACAACCAACGATACTGTAGAGCATTTACAAGAAATTGTAGATAAAGAACATATAAAAACTGATAAAGCATCATTACAAATTATTGCCCAAAAAAGTGAAGGCTGTATGAGAGATGCTTTGAGTATTTTAGATAAAATAGTTAGCTTTTCAAATGGAGAGGTTAACTACCAAAACACTTTAGAACATTTAAACATTCTTGATTACGATTATTTTTTTAAATTACTACAGTGTCTTATGCAGCAAGATATGAGTGCTGCTTTATTGTTGTACGATGAGGTTAATAAAAAAGGATTTGAAGGAGATTTGGTATTGAATGGTTTTGCTGAATGTATAAGAAATATTTTGGTTTGTAAAGATGCAAAAGCTGCAGCTTTACTTGATGTTGTAGAAGGCCTACAAGAGCAATACTATAACTTAGCCAAAACAACAAATTCGGGTTTTTTAATAAGCACTTTAAATGTATTGAATGAAGCTGAATTGAATTATAAAATGGCTCGTAATAAACGCCTGCATGTAGAACTTGTACTTATAAAGCTTTGTTTTTTGCAACAGGCAATAGATTTAAGCATGCAAGATAATAGCATCGTTAAAAAAAAACGAGTTGACTCGGCACAAGCAATAAAATTTAACCCCATACCTTCTGTACAAATTAAAGCTCCAACTACAACAAGTAGTTCTGCTAAATTATTTATACAATCAGAGGCTAAACATACACATCAAACAGTTAATGAAACTGTTAAGCCATCTGAAAACTTGGTAAAACAACCTTCAACTTCTACAACAACTCCAAGTAATTTAATTCCAAAAAATACTAGCGATGGTAAAAAGCAGTTGTTACAATTGCTAAAAGATAAAGTTGGACAAAAAGCTGCTATCGAAGAAGTTAAAGAAGCTTTTCCTTTGAGCGACGAAAAATTGTTGCAACATTGGAACGAGTACATTGAAATTATGGAAAAAGAAGGTGGTAAATTATCTACTATAAGTACATTTAAAATGGCTAAATTAACCATAGAAAATGAAATAAAATTTACCATAACCGTTAATGCACTTACCCAACAAAAATTTATTGAACAAGAAAAAATGATGTTGGCGTCACATATTCAAACAAGCTTTAATAATCGTGCCATTCAGTTTTTTATTGAAATTGATGATAGCAATTTGCCCGAAATTCCTAAGCAACAAACGTTAAATAATAAAGATAAGTTTGAAATTATGGCTCAACAATATCCTTTGCTCAGAGAATTTAAGGATAAACTAAAACTTGATATAGACTTTTAAATAATGATTAATTGTTTAATAAAACAAACTGAAATATATCATCATCCAAACGGCTATAAAAAATAACCCAGCTATGGTATTGTTGATATTCTTTCTTAAATCTTTCTTTATTAAACAACGAAAAATTATCCAAAAAACAAATAAAAAAGTAAATACTATTGGTAAAATTAATCTCATAAAATAATTAAAAATTAGTCGATAGATTTTACATATTTCAACCAATTATTTATACCAGCAGTAATTTTTGTAGCTACTTGTGTATGAAATTTAGGATTCATTATTTTTTTCTCGTCTTCTTCATTACTTAAAAATGCAACTTCAACTAACGTGTTTATAAAGTCTGTAGGAGCGTTGAGTGTAAAGTTAAAACTGCCAATATTGCCAAATTCATTAAGCTGTAAATCTAGCATTTGATCCAAAATATAATTACTCAATGGTCTAAACCCAATATGTTTGTAGTATGTACTAGTGCCACTTACTTCTTTTTTATTACTACTGTTTAAATGAATACTAACTAACAAATCTGGGTTAAAATTTTTGGTTAATAAAACTCTGTCTTTCATTTCAATGCCTGTATCTGTATCCCTAATCATGTATACATCTTTAACGCCTTTTTTTTCTAGATATTTTTTTAGTTGCTTAGCAATTAAAAGTGTGTAATCTTTTTCGGCTATATTAAATTTTAAACCTCTAGCACCTGTATTGCTACCTCCATGTCCTGCATCTATGGCTATTCGTAAATTTTTTAAGGATAAGTTTAAGGGTTGTTTTTTAATTTTTAAAGTCAGCCTTTTTCCTTCATAGCCAATACTATATCCCCAATGTGTTTGATGGTTTAGTTCAATGGTAACTTGTACTACATCATCTTCAATTTGTTTGTAAAATAAATTTTTTACCTCTTTACAAGATGATAGTTGAGTAATCCAATTGGTATTGCTTTGTACACCATAAATTAGTACTTGAATTTTTGATGGATTAATATCCATATAGCTGCTGTATGGAAGTTTTTCATCTAAGCCAATAGCAACAATATCATACATGCTATCAGTTCCATTTGATTTAAACGATGAAGTAAGGTAAAATGGTTTTGATTTAAAGATGGTATCACAACTAATACTTTCCTTTTCAATAAAAGCACTATGTAGTTTGCTTAATTGTACTTTGTACATAGAGCCTACACTATCAACAATTTTAAATAAAACTCCTGTATCAATGTATCCCATTTTTGCTCCACCTAATCTATCGTCTCCAAGTCCATAAGAAAGTGCAGGAAGTTTTCCTATCGATTTTCCTAATAAATATGTAGTTGGATTTGCTGTTTGATAAGGTTGTGTTGTGCCATTACAGCTAATGCAAATTAAAAACGCAAACATCCAAAATAATTTCATGGTATGTAGTTTTTGAGATTTAAACTAATAGCAATAGTAGCTATTTTAATAATGCTGTATTCCTTAATCTATAAATAAATCAATGCTCTGTAAATCAGCTGTTGAGTTATGTTGTGATGCATATACTTGTAACAACTTGTTTACAGCAGCTTTTCCTTCTTTTCCTAAGTTTTTACTAAAATCATTTACATATAAATTAATATGCTGCATCATAACATCAACACTCATTTCTTGTGCATGATGTTGCACATAATTTGATAAATTTGGATACTGTTGCCAAGCATAATCAATACTTTCTTTAATGAGCATGTTTACTTGCGATGCAATTTTATTGTCGATTGATTGATGCACTACTATACCACCTAGTGGAATGGGAATGTGTAATTGTTTTTCCCAAGCAGCTCCCAAATCTGTAACAAGTTGTAATCCCTTTTGATGATAGGTAAATCTGTTTTCGTGAATAATTACACCAGAGCTATTTTCGTTTTGTAGCAACCAATTTTCAATTTCATGAAAAGGCATGAAAACTTTTTTTTGATGATGTGGATATACTAATGAAAACAAAAGATGTGCAGTTGTATTGGCTCCAGGAATTGCAACTAAAGTTTCGTTATGAATTTTAGTACAATTTTTTGATATCAGCAATGGACCAACACCTTTGCCCAATGCTCCACCACTTGTAAGTAATTTGTAATTATTGGTTATTAAAGGTAGTACACCATAACTTATTTTACTAAATTGATGAATTCCTTGTAGTGCTTGTTGGTTAAGCGTTTGAACATCTTCTAAAGCTACCTCAAATTCAAATCCTTTTGTATCAATTTTATGATTTACTAAGGCATCAAAAATAAAAGTATCGTTTGGGCAAGGTGAAAAAGCTAAGCTAAAAGTCATTTTATTTTATTAAATGAATTACATGTTTCTTCTGTATTGGCCACCAACTGCATATAATGCATTTGTAATTTGTCCAAGACTACAATATTTTACAGTTTCCATTAATTCTTCAAACAAATTTCCATTGTTTATAGCAACTTGTTGTAAACTTTTTAGGGCTTTGTTACTTGTGGCTTCGTTTCTTTTCCAAAACGCTTTAAGATTATTTATTTGTAGTTCCTTTTCTTCTTGAGTTGCACGAATAACTTCTGTAGGAATAATAGTTGGTGAACCTTGCTTATTTAAAAATGTATTTACGCCAACAATAGGATATTCACCTGTGTGTTTTAAATGTTCATAATATAAACTTTCTTCTTGAATTTTATTTCGTTGATACATACGTTCCATACTTCCTAAAACGCCACCACGCTCAGTAATTCTGTCAAACTCTTTAAGTACAGCTTCTTCCACTAAATCAGTCATTTCTTCAATTGCAAAACTTCCTTGTATAAAATTTTCTGTTTTGGCTGTTCCTAATTCTCGGTTTATAATTAATTGAATGGCCATTGCCCTGCGAACACTTTCTTCTGTTGGCGTTGTAATAGCTTCGTCAAATGCATTAGTATGTAAGCTATTACAATTATCATAAATAGCATAAAGGGCTTGTAAAGTTGTTCTAATATCATTAAAATCAATTTCTTGAGCATGTAAACTTCGTCCACTAGTTTGAATATGATATTTAAGCATTTGGCTACGCTTATTTGCTTTGTATTTATACTTCATAGCTTTTGCCCAAATTCTACGAGCTACCCTTCCAATAACACTATATTCAGGGTCCATACCATTGCTAAAAAAGAAAGATAAGTTTGGTGCAAAATCATCAATATTCATGCCTCTACTCAAATAATATTCAACATAAGTAAAACCATTAGCTAATGTAAAAGCTAATTGAGTAATTGGGTTTGCACCTGCCTCGGCAATATGATATCCACTAATACTTACACTATAAAAATTTCGTACGTTGTTGTTGATGAAATATTCTTGAACATCTCCCATTAGCTTTAAAGCAAATTCAGTACTAAAAATGCAAGTATTTTGGGCTTGATCTTCTTTTAAAATATCTGCCTGTACTGTGCCTCTAACTTGCGACAATGCTTTTTGTTTGCATTGGTTGTAAACCTCGGGCGTTAAAACTTCATCACCACTTAATCCTAGCAGTTTTAAACCTAATCCATTATTGCCTTCAGGCAAAGCATCGGGGAACGACGTGTTATAATATTTTGGAGGAAGTTGATGGCCATATTTTTTTTGGAAAGCTTCAGTTATTATATGCCACTGACTGTTAGCTTCTATCCATTTTTCACATTCTTGATCAATAGCAGCATTCATAAAAAAGGCTAACAGCATTGGAGCAGGCCCATTAATGGTCATGCTTACAGAAGTTTTTGGATCACATAAATCAAAGCCGCTATACAATTTTTTTGCATCATCAACTGTAGCAATACTTACACCTGCATTTCCAACTTTTCCATAAATATCTGGTCTGTAATCTGGATCTTCACCATACAAAGTAACACTATCAAAAGCTGTACTTAAACGTTTTGCAGGTTGGCCTAAACTTACATAGTGAAAGCGTTTATTGGTTCGCTCAGGGCCGCCTTCACCTGCAAACATTCTTGTAGGATCTTCGCCTTCACGTTTTAACGGAAAAACGCCTGCTGTAAATGGAAAACTTCCTGGGAAATTTTCTTGACCTTGCCAACGTAATAAATCTCCCCAATCTTTAAACTTGGGCAATACTACTTTTGGTATTCTTGTACCAGATAAGCTAGTGCTAAACATTTCTTGTTTTACTATTTTGTCTCTTACCTTGTACTCATAATAATCTTTACTAAATGCTTGTAATTTAGTATCCCAATTATTTATAAGTTTACGTGCAACAGGGGTAAGTTGATCACGTAAATAATTGAATTGTTTTTGTAAAGATTCATGTAAACCTTCTAGCTTAAAACTAGAAGTTTTCATAAGCTCCATTGTACCATGTAATTGATACATTTTAGTTGCAATGGCAACTTGCTCTTTTACCAAAGTATCGTAACTTCTATTGGCCTCGCTAATTTCGCTTAAGTATCTAGTTCTGTTTGCAGGAATAATTGCTGCACCAACTTTTGCAGTTTCACCAAAGGTAAATTCGCCAAAAGTTATGTTGCATTTATTTTGAATAATTTTAAGAATAGAAGCAAATAATTTGTTTACACCATCATCATTAAACTTGCTCGCCATAGTGCCAACAATTGGTAATTCATTATCTGTTGCAGTCCATAAATTATGATTTCTTTTATATTGTTTTCTAACATCTTGTAATGCATCCAAAGCCCCTGATTTATCAAATTTATTTATGGCAATTACATCGGCATAATCTAGCATATTTATTTTTTCTAACTGAGATGCTGCACCATATTCTGGTGTCATTACGTACAAACTAACATCGCAAAAATCAAGTATACTAGCATCACTTTGCCCTACACCTGCACTTTCAATAATGATTAAATCAAAATTTGCTTGCTTGCAAATATTTATGGCCTCTTGTAAATAAGCACTTACAGCAGTATTATCTTCTCTAGTTGCTAAGCTTCTCATATATGCACGTGGATGAGCAATAGCATTCATTCGTATTCTATCGCCTAGCAAGGCACCTCCGGTTTTCTTTTTGCTAGGATCAACACTAATAACGGCAATTGTTTTATCTAAAAAACTATGTAAAAATCTACGAACAATTTCATCGGTAACCGAACTTTTGCCAGCACCGCCCGTGCCTGTAATACCAAGTACAGGACAATTATGATGAATGTTAAATGTTGAATGTTGAATTATTTTTTGGTATTCCTCTCCATTCTCAGCAAGGGTTATAGCTCTGGCAATTTTACGTACATCTTTAACTTCATCTAAGGGTAATTTATTATCCCAATTTTGGCTTTCAATTAATTGCTGACTACTTAACATCGACTTTTCAATCACATCCTCAATCATTCCTTCCAAACCCATTTGTCGTCCATCATCAGGGCTATAAATTTTGGTAATTCCATAAGCATGTAATTCTTCAATTTCGGTAGGTAAAATTGTTCCACCACCACCACCAAAAATTTTTATGTGCCCACATCCGTTATCCTCCAATAAATCTTTCATGTATTTAAAAAACTCAACATGCCCACCTTGATAGCTTGTAATAGCAATACTGTTAGCATCTTCTTCAATAGCACATTCAACAATTTCGTGTACACTTCTATTGTGGCCTAAGTGAATAATTTCAGCACCTTTTTGCTGCATTATTCTACGCATTATATTAATAGCAGCATCATGCCCATCAAATAAACTTGAAGCAGTAACAATTCTTACTTTTGGAGTTGCAATCATACTTTTAAAATGAAATGCAAAAGTAAAGTTTAAAAACTTACAGTTGTTAGTTAAATAGGAAAAGGGTTGTAACTCTAATTTTTTTCGATTTTTACGCCTTGTAAATC
Source organism: Chitinophagaceae bacterium (assembly GCA_049242865.1). Classification (GTDB taxonomy): domain Bacteria; phylum Bacteroidota; class Bacteroidia; order Chitinophagales; family Chitinophagaceae; genus CAIVPM01. Next base: position 7,258 of record JBMLOR010000007.1, read on the forward strand.
ACTTATTTTAAACAGTACCTCTTGCACTTTAGGCTTGGGAACGCTAATGAAAATTTGTGCAAATAGTAAAATTTCTTGTTTTGTAATGATACAGCCATATTGTTTTGCAAATGATATTACATTGTTAATCATGGTATAATCACAACTTACAACATAATTTTCAAAAACTTGTTTTTGAATGATAGGGGTGGTTTGCAAGGCAAGTGCTGTGGCTGTTTTGTAAGCATTAATTAAGCCTGGCACACCTAATAAAGTACCTCCAAAATATCGTACCACCACCACCAAAATATTGGTTACTTGTTTGCTAATTATTTGGTTTAAAATTGGTTTTCCTGCACTGCCATTTGGCTCGCCAGCATCGCTACTTCTGGTATTATTATTATCTAATCCAACTCTATATGCATAGCAAAAATGGTTGGCTTTTGGATTTTCTTCTTTTAATTTTTTGATGATTGGTTTATAATCTTCAGCTTCGTTTATAGGATAGGCATGAGCAATAAATTTACTACCTCTATCAGTAAAAGTTGCTGTTGAATATCGTTCAATGGTATTGTAGTAATCGTTATTAAATTGTTGCATTTTTATAGATAGAAATGGTATCGTTTTGTACTGATATTTTTTGTATTAAATCATGGTTTTTTAAAACTGGACTTTTAATGCCGTTACTATTAAAAGTACTGCTATTTGTAATCACTCTACATTCGTTAAACCAATTGTTATCAATAAAAAACTGTAGTATTTTAGTTCCTCCTTCAATTAAAACACTTTGTATACCTTGCTTATAACATAGTTCAATAAATGCTTTGTATAAGTGGCTTTTGCTATATTGTACAAAATGAATATTGTTTACAGAGGTAGTTTTTTGTAAGTTAAAAACGAAGGTTTCAGCTTTATCATTGTACATCTTTGAGGCTTCACCAACTTCTAAATCGTCATCAACAAACATTCTAACTTGTTTTCGTTTTGAATGATGTTTTGTAATTAAAGTAGGATTGTCTTTAATTACGGTATTTTTCCCTACAAAAATGGCATCAACTTCTTGCCTCCACGCATCTACAAGTATGTTGGTGATTGGATTACTTATTAATAATCGCTCATTTGAAAAGTTTCCTATAATGCCATCAGCAGTTTCGGCAAACTTTAGTATAATGTATGGTAACTTATTTGTATTGTAGTAAAAAAAGTATTTGTTTATTGCTCTGCATTCATACTCTAAAACATTCGTTATAACATCAACACCATGTTGCTTTAAATATGCAATACCTGTACCATTAACTTTATTAAAAGTATCTATACAGCCAACTACGACTTGTTTAATTTTTTGCTCTACAATTAAATGGCTACAAGGGGGCGTTTTACCAAAGTGATTACATGGTTCTAAGCTAACGTATAAAGTACTTTCTTTTATTAAATGTTGATGCATTGGGGCAACACTGTTTATACAATTTACTTCGGCATGTGCTTGCCCAAATTGCATATGGTAGCCTTCTCCAATAATTTCATGGTCATAAACTAAAACAGCACCAACCATGGGGTTTGGGCTAACAAAACCTTTACCTAAAGTAGCTAACTGTAGGCAACGATGCATATATTTTTCGTGAATAGTCATGTACAACTTGGCAAATGTAATTGAAAGCCTGTACTTTGTGCATATGATAACAATTGATGTAGCTAAACATGAATTAAGAGAAAAATTAGTGAAAATTTATGATGCAAGAGAAGCTGCAACTATTACAACTATGTTTTTGCACCATATAACTAAACTGAGTGCAACTGAAATGCTAGTTTATTCTCAAAAAGTGTTATCACATGTTGAGTTTTTGCAATATAGTGTGGGGGTTGAAAAATTATGCCAAAGTATGCCAATTCAGCAAGTAATAGGATTTGCATGGTTTGATAATGAAAAGTATGTAGTAAACAAAGATGTGCTAATACCTAGACCCGAAACTGAAGAATTGTTGCAATGGATAAAAGAAGAAGTAAAAAATGCAAACAATATTATTGATGTTGGAACAGGAAGTGGAATATTAGCATTAAGTTTAAAAAAGCATTTTAAAACGGCAATTGTTCATGCAGTAGATGTAAGCCAGTATGCATTGTTTATTGCAAAGCAAAATGCAGTTGCTAAGGCAAGAGTTATTAATTGGCATTTATTAGATTTTTTAGATACTTCAACTTGGGTGAATTTGCCTAGTTGCAACATTTTAGTAAGCAACCCTCCTTACATAAAACACACAGAAAAAGCCACTATGATGAATAATGTGCTACAATTTGAACCACATGAAGCTTTATTTGTTGGTGATAATGATGCATTAATTTTTTATAGAGCTTTAGCTAATTTTGCTTTGCAAAAGTTAGAATCAAGTGGTTTTGTATTTGTAGAAATTAACGAGTCGCTTGGAAAAGAAACTTGTCAACTGTTTAACCAGCTTGGTTTTGAAACAGTTTTAAAGAAAGATTTACAAGGTAAAGATAGGATGATTAAAGCCTGGAAAAATTAACTTTAGTATTTAACGAAGTGTGAAACAATGAAAGCAATAGTAACTTTCTTTTTCAGTTTAATTTTATTGATATCTTGTAATTCAAAACAAAAGTTTGAGGAACAGAAAATTTTTAGCGACATTAACCAGGTTGATACAGGTTGGCAGCTTATAAATAAGTACGATTGTTTAGCATGCCATAAAATTGACGAAAAGCTTACAGGCCCATCGTTTAGTGAAATTGCTACAAAATATTCCAATACAAAAGAAAATGTAAACATGCTAACGCAAAAAATAATTAAAGGCAGCCAAGGAGTTTGGGGTGCTATGGTTATGTTGCCACATCCTCAAATAAGTGAAGATGAAGCCAAACAAATGGCTAGTTATGTTTTAAGGTTGGGGAAGTAACTGCCATGTAATGCATGCTACACCATTTTTTTAATTTAAGATTCAGTATAATTTTTTATATTGCCAGCTTAAAACAAAAGAAATGAGAAAAGTTTACCTAGGTTTTGCTATGGTATTTGCATGTTTTTGCAATTTGCTGTATTCACAAACAACAATCACTACCGAAACCGGAACAACTGGTTACACCTATACAAATGGTGTTGCAGGCAATTCGCTAATAACTTTTGTTATCGAAAACACTAATACCTTTCCTGTAAATTTAGATGCAATAAATATTGCAAAAGGTACAAGTTTAGCTTCTCCCGCTATTTTTAAGTTATGGTATAGTTCAACTTCATTGGCAGGTGCTATTACTTTACCTACTGCCAATAATGCTGATTGGACATTAATAACTACTAGTGCATCATTGAATTTAGTAAGTGGCTATGCCAACACTATTTTTAATAATTTAACATTTCAAATACCTTCAAATACACAGTACAGGTTTGCCATTGAAAGTAATAATGGTATGAGCTATAGTGGAACAGGGGCAGGTTCATGTACACCAAATACTTTTACGCAAGATGGTATAATATGGAAAATTGGTGAAGCTAAAATTTCAACAAATAATGTTGGATATGGTGGCGTTACACCTTCGCCAACAAATAATCCTAGATGGTTTACTGGTAGTATTACATTGTCACCTGCAACACCTTGCACAGCACCACCAAGTGGAGGTGCAGCTATAAGTAATGTGTCAACAATTTGTGCTTTTACTCCTTTTAATCTATCATTATCTTCTGCTGCTTCTCAAGGAACTGGTTTAACATATCAATGGGATTCTTCATCAAATGGAACAACTTGGTTTCCAATAGCTGGGGCAACTACAAGAAGCATTATAAAAACTCAAGTATCCTCCTCTTTTTATAGATGTAATTTAACTTGTAGCGGTAATACTGTTCAGTCAACATCTGTGCAAGTAACTTCACCTCTATTGATTCCTTCCTCTTCATTTACCATTAATAAAACTTTACCAACTGGGGGCACAAATTTTAATTCATTTGCAGAAGCAATAAATTATATCCGATGTGGTATAAGTGGCCCAGTAACATTTACAGTTAATTCTGGTTCTGGTCCATATAATGAACAAGTTGAAATTCCTGCAATACCAGGTGTTTCATCAACTAATAAAATTACCATAAAAGGCAATAATGAAACATTAAACTTTACACCAACAGTAACAACATCTCGACATGTTTTATGGCTAAATGGGGCAGATCACATTACAATTGATAGCTTAAATGTTACAGTTGGTGGTACAGTTGCTGGATGGGGAATTGTATTAACCAATCAATCAGATAGTAATATCATTAGCAATTGTAGAGTTGATGTAGGCAACCCAACTTCAACCTCCACTAATTTTATTCCAATTGTAATTAATGGCTCAAATAATTCTACTGCGTCAAGTGGTAACAATGGTAATTACAATATCATAGAAAAAAACACATTATTAAATGGTTCTAATGGATTTTACTTGTATGGTAGTACAACATCTACTACTCAAAATGTAGGTAATATTTTTAGAAACAATATTGTAAAAGAGTTTTATGGCTATGGTGTTTCTGCATTTTATGCATCTGAAGGAACATTAATTTCAAAAAACGATTTTAGTCGCCCATCTCGCACAAATTCAACTACAACGGGTGGCGTAAGTTTAAGCACTGGTTGTAGAGGTGTTTTAGTTGAAAAAAATAGGGTACATAATTTATTTGATGCTTTCCTTACAAGTACTTCAGCGGCTTATGGTGTATTTGTTTCAGCAGATGCTGTGGTAGGATTTGAGAATAAAGTAATTAATAATGCCTTTTATGCCTACAATGGTAATGGTATTCATTATGGAGTAGGTAATAGTGGTGGAGACCATATGCAGGCATTTCATAATACCATTGTAATGGACGATGCTGCTGCTACAGGTGCAGCTTATGGCTTGCATCAAACTACAGTGGCAACTGGCGTAGTATTTAAAAACAATATCGTATCAATAACAAAAGGAGGAACTGCTGCAAAAAGAGCTATTGCATTTGTTACTACCACATCAACTATTGTTTCAAACAAAAACATTCTATATTTAAATGCTACCGCAGGAACTGATAATCATATTGGCCAATTTGGGGCAGCTTCAGCAACTTTTAATACAATATCCAATTGGCAGTCTGCAAATGCTGCAGCATACGACCAGGGGAGTTTAAGTGTGAATCCAAATTTTGTGGATCCTACAAATGCAGACTTTACACCACAAGAAGCAAGCATCAACGGAATAGGTGATAATGTTGGAGTGCTAAATGATATTAGAGATACTTCTAGAACTGCAACTCCAGATCCAGGAGCTTTTGAGTTTGCACTTGCAGGTTGTACAAATCCAATAACTGCAGGAACAGCAGTAAGTTCTGCAACTGACCCTTGTGCAAATTCTAGCTTTACACTTAATCTTACAGGCAATACAAGCGGAGCTGGTATAAAATATCAATGGATTAAATCTGCAAACAGTGCAGGGCCTTGGGTAAATGTTGGTACTTTAAGTGATGTTGCTTTATTTAGTACCACACAAACAGATACTTCTTTTTATCGTTGTATTGCACGTTGTAATTTGGGAACGCCCGATACTTCATCTACTATAAAAGTAAACACCACAGATTTAATATCAGGTTCGTTTACTATTAATGCAACATTGCCAAGTGGAAGTGGTAATTTTAATTCGTTTGCAGATGCTATTAATCATATACGTTGTGGTATTAATGGTCCAGTAACATTTACTGTTAGTCCGGGTTCTGGTCCATACATTGAGCAAGTTGAGTTTCCTACAATACCTGGTGCATCTGCAACCAACAAAATCACTATAAAAGGTAACAACGAAACCTTAACTTTTACACCAACAGTGGCAACGTCACGTCATGTTTTATGGCTAAATGGAGCAGATCATGTTACAATTGATAGTTTAAATATAACTGTTGGAGGAACAATTGCAGGCTGGGGTGTTGTACTTACCAACCAAGCAGATAGTAATAGAATTCGTAATTGTACAATAGATGTGAGTAATCCAACTTCAACCTCTTCAAATTTTATTCCAATTGTAATAAATGGGGCTAATAATACAACTGCTGTGAGTGGTAATAATGGTAATGGAAACATAATTGAAAAGAATATACTTTTAAATGGTTTTTATAGCTTCTATTTTTATGGTAATTCTACATCAACAACTCAAAATATTAATAACCAGTTTAAAGGCAATATTGCAAAAGATTTTTATAGTTATGGTATTTTGGTTGTATATGCATCTGAAGGAACATTAATTAGTAAAAACGATTTTAGCAGACCAACTCGTACAAATAGCACCGGAACAGGAGCAATTAACATAAGCACAGGAAGCAGAGGAGTTTTGTTTGAAAAAAATAGAGTTCATAACTTATTCGATGCATTTTTAACAAGTACCTCAATTGCATATGGTGCTTTAGTTTCTGCTGATGCTGAAGTTGGAAAAGAAAACAAAATTATAAATAACGCTTTTTATAATTTTAATGGTAATGGAACGCATTATGGTATAAGTAACAGTAGTGCCGACCATATGCAAGCATATCATAATACAATTGTAATGAATGATGCTGCTGCAACTGGTATTGCTTATGGATTGCATCAAACAACTGCAGCAGTTGGTATAGATTTTCGAAATAACATAGTATCAATTTCTAAAGGCGGAACTGCAGCAAAAAGATGTGCTTATTTTGTAACAACAACATCTACAATTACTGCTAATAATAATGTATACCATTTAGGTTCATCTTCAGGTACAGATAATAATATTGGTCAGTTTGGTACAACAAACTATATTGATTTAGCTGCTTGGAAAACTGCAAATACCAATGCTTATGATCAGGCCAGTATAAGTATAGATCCTTTATTTGTTGATCCAAACAATGGAGATTTAACATTTGGAGAATCAAATATTGATGGTATTGGTGCCAATGTAAATGTGCTAAATGATATTGTAGACAGTGTAAGAAGCATTACTCCTGATCCGGGATGTCTCGAAAAGAGCTTCCTTGTGTCAGGGGTTGACATTGCAACTACTGCTTTGGTAAGTCCGGCTATTCATAGTAATGGTTGCTATACAAATGCTGAAACTTTAACTATAAGAATTAAAAACTTGAGTACAAGTGCAATAGATTTTTCTACAAAACCTTGTACTATCACTGTAAAAATTTCAGGTGCTGCAAGCCAAACTGTAAATCATACTATTAATACAGGGACATTGGCATCAAACACTTCAATGGAGGTAACTTTGCCATCAACTATAGATTTGAGTACAGTTGGAGTGTATAGTATTAATCCTAAAGCTGTTGTAATTGGAGATGTAAATACGCTGAATGATAGTATCGCAAATGTTCCATCAAGAGAAAAAATTGCCTTAAATGCTGGTACGGTTTCTGTTACACCTTCAACTTTTTGTGCAGTTGGTGGCATTCAACCAACGTTAAATACTGTTTCACCAACAGGTCATAATAGTTTAAAATGGCAAAGTAGCAACACGTCTAATGCATCATTTACCGATATATTAAATGCTACAACTAATCCATTCACCACTTCAAGCCCACTTGCACAAACAACATATTTTAGAGCTGTAGCAATTTGTGGAACACAAACCCATCAATCAGTGGAAGACACTGTAGAATTTAGTAATCCACAAATTTTAACAACTACTCCTAGATACACTTGTGGTACAGGTACAGTAACCTTAAGTGCAACTGCCACACCAGGTGCTACAATAAATTGGTATGCAGCTGCTAGTGGGGGGGCGTCTTTAGGAAATGGGTTAAACTTTACTACGCCAAGTATTTCAAGCACCACAACTTACTATGCAGCTGCTAGTTTAGGTGGTACTACAGGAACTGTTGGGCCGCTAGCTCCAACTTCATTGGGAACAATTAGTGCAAGTGCTTTTGCAATTGGTACATATTACCAGTCATTTGATGTATTAGTGCCTACAGTTTTAAATACAATTGATATTTATCCAACTGCATCAGTTGGTACAGCTGCTGCAATTGAAATTAGAAATAGTTCTGGAGCTACAATTATTTCAGTTCCATATACTGTTTCTTCAACTGGAGGAGCAACAGCACAAACTATAAGTTTAAATGTTGCTTTAAATCCGGGTACAGGATATAGAATTGGACAAGGAGGAACAGCAATAAACTTAAACAGAAATACAAGTGGTGCTGTTTACCCTTATACATCTTCTGCAATTAATGTAACAGGAAATAATTTTGACCCTGTATATTGGTACTACATTTATAATTGGAAGTTTAGTACTGGATGTGAAAGTGCACGAACTGCTGTTGTTGCTACTGTAGATAATACACCAGGTTGTACACCATTGCCAGTTTACTTACTGCAATTTAGTGGTACAAAAGACGGCTTAGTTAATAAGCTACAATTTACTACTGCAAACGAAACCAACAATAAAGGTTTTTATATTGAGCGTAGTGCTGATGGTTCTAAATTTTCTTCTATTGGTTATGTTTCTACCAAAGCTAGTAATGGTAATAGTACAGGAAATTTAGTTTATAATTTTATTGACGAAAAACCATTAGCTGGTAACAACTATTATCGTTTAAAACAAGAAGATAAAGATGGTAAAACAACTTTGAGTAATGTAGTAGCTATTAAAAATAAGTTGAGTAGCAAAATTGATTTTGAAGGATTGTTCCCAAATCCTGCAAGTAACCAATTAACCATACAAGTTAGCACACCTACTAACGAAAAAATAAATATCTTGATAACAGATTTGCAAGGTAAAGTTGTGAAAAGCCAACTAATAAATATTAATACTGGAATTAATAATTTAAATCTTGATATTAGTAGTTTATCATCAGGAAATTACTTTATTAAAGGAATTTGTAATACTGGTTGTATAACCACTACCTATAAATTTATTAAGCATTAATAAAGAGTATTTATAATACATGAAAAAGGGCTGCCACTTTAAAAGGCAGCCCTTTTTCATATATTAATAGTTTTTATTTCGTGAACTTTGAATATAAAGACATATTGAAAATTAATAGAAGTTACAATTTCAATAGATTTCAAAGTTGTGCTTTTAATAAATAGTTAATTTGAATTAAACCAATTTGTAATAATATAATTGAGTTTAATAATAAATTCAAGATTTAAGGCACCATAAAGTTATTAAAATGGAGTACCTTATTATTTGGTGACAACTACAAAAAAGAGTGAAATATATTTCACTCTTTTTTGTAGATATTAGTCTTTAATTTTCGGGAAATCTAATTTTCTTTACCATGGCATTGCTTAAACTTTTTGCCACTTCCACAAGGGCAAGGATCATTTCTGCCAGCAATTTTTTCTACTTTAATTGGCTCTTTTTTTACAGGAGTTGGATCAATATAGTCATTATCATTTCCTGCACCATCTAAGCTATCGTGTTGTGTACGCATGTTGCTTAAATCTGTTTTTTGCTGATGACCTTCCCTTACAGCATTGCCATCTTCTAAAGGAATTTGTGCATGACATAGGAACTGAACAATATTTTGATTAACAGTTGCGTCCATGTTTTTAAATAATGTAAATGCTTCTACCTTGTAAATTACTAATGGATCTTTTTGCTCGTAACTTGCAGTTTGTACACTTTGCTTTAAATCGTCCATGCTGCGTAAATGCTCTTTCCATTCATCATCAATCAAATTTAAAGTTACTGTACGTTCTAAAGCATTGGTAATTTCAATACCATCAGTATCAATAGTTTTTTGCATGGCTGCTAAAACATTCATACCTTTTTTACCATCGGTAAATGGCACAACTACATTTTCAATATGACTGCCTTGCTGTGTACGAATATTTTTAAATACAGGTAGTGCTTGAGCGGCCATAGCTTTTTTGCGAGCCTCATAGTTTTCAACGGCTTGTTGATACAATTTATCAGCTAAAACATTTATTGGTTCTTTACTTAATTCTTCTGCTGTAATATTAGCATCTATACCAAAATTAACAATGGCATTCATTTTAAGTGCTTCTAAATCGTGGCTTTCTTTGCTGCCTGCAATAATATTTTCGGCAACACTGTAAAATGCATTGTCAATATCTAAAGCCAATCTGTCGCCATACAACGCATGATTGCGTTTTGCATAAATTACAGTACGTTGTTTATTCATTACATCATCATACTCTAATAATCTTTTACGAGTACCAAAGTGATTTTCTTCAACCTTTTTTTGAGCACGTTCAATGCTATTGGTAATCATACTGTGTTGAATCACTTCACCTTCTTTATATCCAGCAAAGTCCATCACTTTAGCAATACGTTCGCTACCAAACATACGCATTAAATCATCTTCTAAAGCCACAAAAAATTGAGATGATCCTGGATCTCCTTGACGGCCAGCACGACCTCTAAGCTGTCTGTCAACCCTTCTACTTTCGTGCCTTTCTGTACCAATAATTGCTAATCCACCAGCCTCTTTTACACCTGCCCCTAGTTTAATATCTGTACCACGACCAGCCATATTGGTTGCAATAGTTACTGCACCAGGTAAGCCAGCTTCGGCAACAACTTGAGCTTCTTTGGCATGTTGCTTAGCATTTAATACGTTATGAGGAATTTGTTTTTGACGTAGCATTCTGCTCAACAATTCACTTACCTCAACGCTTGTAGTACCTACTAATGTTGGGCGTCCTGCATTGCGTTGATTTTCAATTTCTTCTATTACTGCACCAAATTTTTCACGTTTGGTTTTGTAAATTTTATCTTGTTCATCTTTACGAATGGCAGGAATATTTGTAGGAATTGATACTACATCTAATTTGTAAATACTCCAAAGCTCAGCTGCTTCAGTTTCAGCAGTACCTGTCATACCACAAAGCTTGTGGTACATTCTGAAATAGTTTTGAAGTGTAATAGTAGCGTAGGTTTGTGTTGTAGCTTCAATTTGAACATTTTCTTTAGCCTCAATTGCCTGATGCAATCCATCGCTATAACGGCGACCATCTAAAATACGACCTGTTTGTTCATCAACAATTTTAACTTGGCCATCCATTACTACATATTCAACATCTTTATCAAATAAAGTGTAAGCTTTTAGTAATTGTTGTACTGTATGAATTCTATCGGCTTTTGTAGAATATTCATTAATGATAATTTCTTTTTTAGCCAATTTTTCATCGGCACTTAAAGCTTCTTTTTCAACTTGTGCAAGGCTGCTTGATATATCTGGAATTACAAAGAAATTTTGATCTTCACCAGCTTTTGTAATTAAGTTTATACCCTTGTCGGTAAGCTCTACACTATTATTTTTTTCGTCGATATAGAAGTAAAGTTCTTCATCAGCTTTTGGCATTTCTTTTTGCTGATCTGCCAAATAGTAGTTTTCAGTTTTTTGTAGTTTAACTCTTATTCCTGGTTCACTTAAATACTTAATTAGAGCTGAGTTTTTTGGCAAACCTCTGTGGGCTCTAAATAATGCTAATCCACCATCTTTAGGGTCATCGTTACCTTCGGCAATTTTCTTTTTAGCTTCTGTTAAAAAACCATTTATTGCTTTACGTTGGGCATCTACTAACTTTTCGATTCTTGGTTTTAATTCAAAAAACTGTTCAATATTATCTTGTTTTCCTATTGGTCCACTAATAATTAAAGGCGTTCTTGCATCGTCAATTAATACACTATCCACCTCATCCACCATGGCAAAATGATGTTTACGTTGTACCTTTTCTTCAGGGCTGTGCACCATATTGTCTCTAAGGTAATCGAAACCAAATTCATTATTAGTACCATAAGTAATATCAGCTAAGTATGCATTTCGTCTTTCTTCACTGTTTGGTTGGTGCTTATCAATACAATCAACTGTTAAGCCAAGCCATTCAAATAAAGTACCATTCCATTCTCCATCCCTTTTTGCTAAGTAGTCATTTACAGTTACAATATGTACACCTTCGCCAGCAAGAGCATTTAAATAAGCAGGTAAAGTACTCACCAAAGTTTTACCTTCACCGGTACTCATTTCAGCAATTTTTCCACTGTGTAAAACTGCACCACCAATTAGCTGAACATCGTAATGCACCATGTTCCAGGTAATTTTTCCACCAGCTGCAGTCCAACTATTTTTATAACTAGCCTTATCGCCTTCAATAGTAATGTAATCTTTTTTTACACTTAAATTTCTATCTAGTTCAGTAGCTGTACTTGTAATTGTTTCGTTGGTAGAAAACCTTCGGGCTGCTTCTTTTATAGTAGCAAAAGCTTCTGGCAAAATTTCTTTTAAAATTTCCTCAATTTGCTCGTCTTTCTTTTTTACTAGTTCATCAACTTCTTTATAAATAGCGTCTTTGGCAAAAAAATCTTGGGCCGGTAAGTTTTCAGCTTCTTGTTTTTTATTGGAAATGGATTCGTTAATGCTTGCTAAGTGTTGTTGAATACGTTGTTTAAATTCGTTTGTTTTTGCTCTTAATTCATCGTTGGTTAGCGATTGATACTGTGCAAAATATTGATTTGTTTTCTCAATAAGTGGTTTTATCTTGGCTATATCCTTTTCACTTTTATTTCCACCTAATAGTTTATTTAAAAATTTTAACATAATTCGATTTTGTTAGTCTGAATTGATACAAATAATTTGAGTTGCATGTGTCAAATTAAATGCTATATCATTTTCTTAGCCAAAATGGCATAAAAACGATTTGCAAATGTAGCTTTTTTGCCAGTATGGATACTTAAATTGCTAAAGTGGTTTTAAATTTTGCCAACAACAAAAAGCTACTAAATTGCAGCCATGCAACAAATAAAAACAATTGCTGTTTGTGGAGCAGGAACCATGGGTACAGGAATAGCTCAAGTTCTTGTAACTAGTGGATATAAAACCATTGTTTATGAAGTAAATCAAATTGTTGCCGAAAAAAGTAAAGCTTCACTTTTTCAAAGTTTGGAAAATTTACTGCTAAAGGGTAAAGTATCTACACAACAATTGCAATTTGCTAAAGATAATTTGTTGTACACACATGATACAAAAACTGTTGTAGCTGATGTTGTAATAGAAGCCATTGTTGAAAAACTTGAAGCTAAGATTGGTCTTTTTAAAAGCTTAATGGAAATAAACAATCAAAATACCATTTTTGCCACCAATACCTCCTCAATTTCTATAAATACTATTGCAGAGGCATTACAAAATCATAAACAAATTGTTGGCTTACACTTTTTTAATCCTGCACCAATAATGAAGCTTGTTGAGGTGATTAAAAGCAACTATACATCACAACTAGTAATAAACTCAATGCTGCAACTTTGTGATGTTTTACAGAAAACTGCTGTTTTATGTAATGATGCACCTGGATTTATTGTGAATAGGGTAGCACGGCATTATTATTTACAAGCCATGGATTTGGTAAGCAATGAGAAAGCGAGTATACAAGATATTGACGAGTTAATGGAAGCTAGTGGTTTTAAAATGGGTCCATTTAAATTAATGGATTTAATAGGGTTAGACATTAACTATGGCGTAAGTGAAATTGTATACAATGATTTAGGAAAACCAGCAAGGCTTATGCCATCGATATTACAAGCCCAAAAAGTGAGTGCAGGAAAATTAGGAAAAAAAACAGGTGAAGGTTTTTATAAGTACAACCTATAATATATAATAATCAAAAAAAATATGTACACGCTTTGTTTTGACTTTGGAAACACTAGGCAAAAATGTGCTGTGTTTAAAGAAAATATTTTGCAAGAAGTAATTGTATTGTCTGCAACAGACGAAGCATCTGTAGCTGCAATTGTAGAACAGTACAAGCCAGCACAATCTATATTATCAAGTGTAATTCATCATCCAATTACAATAAATAATTACCTAGAAAAACATACTTACTTTCATTTACTAAATCACGAAAGTAAATTGCCTATTACAACGCCTGTTGGCAAGCCAGAAACTATTGGTGCTGATAGATTAGCCATTTGTGCCGCTGCAACTTTATTGTATCCTAAAAAACATTGCTTGGCTATTGGGTTAGGCACTTGCATTACTTTTAATTTTGTAAATAAGTTTGGTGAATTTTTAGGAGGAAGTATTTCTCCTGGTATGCAAATGCGTTTTAAAGCTATGAACGATTATACCGCTTTATTGCCAATTGTTCCTGCCGAACATCATTTCCCTTTAATGGGTTACGATACAAAAACTAATTTACAAAGTGGGGTTTTACTAGGTATGGCAAAAGAAATTGAAGGAATAATTAGTTTATATCAAGAAAAATATGATGATTTAGCAGTTGCTATAACTGGCGGCGATGCAGCTTTTTTTATTCATCATATTAACAAAGAAATAATTTTCGAAGAACATTTAATTTTTAAAGGCTTATTGGCTATTGGGCAAAAAAATTGGCATTAAATGGTTTGGTTAATAAATTTTTGAAAATCATCTAGTAAACTGCCTTTTAATACTCTAGGAAATTTATGTTGCCCACCCATTTTTCCTTTATGTTCCATAAAATTCATAAAAGTTTGGGTTGGTAGTATTGTAACAAAAACATCCTTTAAAGCTGATTTTCTTTCTACTTTATAATCATCATTTAAGCTACATAAAGCAGCATCTAAAATGTTTTTTAATTCAGTTGAATTATTAAATTTATCATCACAAGCAATATACCAATGATGTGCAAAAAAGCTACCAAAAGGAACCCCAGCAACTGTAAATTCAGGGAAACTTACATTTAGTTTTTCGCTAGCAATTTGTAGTGCTTTGTTCATATTATCTACACTTAAATGCTCGCCCACTAAACTTAAAAAATGCTTGGTTCTTCCTGTAATAATAAACTCGTTTCTTTCTTTATTTACAAGTTTTACAGTGTCGCCAATTAAATATCTCCAAGCACCTGCACAAGTAGTAATAAGTAAAGCATAGTCAATACCTTCTTCAATTTCGTGCAACATTAAAGCGTTTGCATTTGGCAATAAATTTCCATCGGCATCAAAATTTTCATCATTAAAAATAACAAATTCGTGAAATATATGTTGGTTTGTTACTAGCCTCATTCCTTTTGCAAATTGCCTATCTTGATAAGCAATAAAACCCTCACTTGCTAAATAAGTTTCTACATAAGTAATTGGTTTGCCTAATAATTTTTCAAACCCTTTTTTATAAGGTTCAAAATTTACCCCTCCGTGAACAAAAAAATCAAGGTTTGGCCACATGTCGTGTATGTTATTGAGCTTGTATTTTTCAATCACCATTTCCATACACATTTGCACCCAAGCAGGTACACCAACAATAAATCCAATATCCCAATGTGGGGCTTTTTCAACTATTTGTTCTAGTTTTTTATTCCAATCTTTTTGTTTAGCAATTTTTTTTCCAGGTTTATAAAAAGGTTGAAACCAAAATGGAGATTTTTTTACTGTAATTCCACTTAAATCACCAGCAAAAAAGCCCTCATTTTTTTCTAAATCTGTACTTCCTCCCAAAGTTAGCCAACCTTTGCTAATGCTCGAAAATGGGATATCATGGTAAGTTCTAAGACTAAGCAACTGCTTAATCATTACTATTTTATTGCCTTTAAGTAGTTCGTTTGTAATAGGTATGTATTTGCTAGCAGCTTCAGACGTACCACTGCTTAAAGCATAGTATTTTATTTTACCTGGCCAACAAACATTATGATGCCCTTCGATACTTTTGTGCCACCATTGTTGGTAAATGCTGTTATAATTAAATGTTGGTACGTTTTCTTGAAACTTTTTACCAATGTGATTTGATTGTAAAATTTCGTCGAATTTATAAAATTGCCCAAACTCAGTAAACCTTGCTTTTTTGAGTAATTTTTTTAATACTCTTAATTGATGACGCCTATCATTATTAGATGAAATTCTTAATGCTTTTGAAACACTTGCAGGAATCTTAATATCGATTATTGGCATTGTATTGAGTTGTGGCGAAACTACTAAAAGTTTTTTGCAATTTATTTTTAGAGCAAATATTTTCCAAGTATCCAATAAGATTAAGCTGTATAAATATTTTAACAAATTATAAAGGTTACATTCTTAGTTTTCTAGCATTATTAGCAGTAGTGGCCGCTACAATTATTCACCTTTAAATATTAAAAAAATGAACAACAAAATGTTAGTTGCAATTATTGCAACAGTGGTGGCTATTGCCTCAGGTATTTACATGTATACTAAAAAAGATGCTATAATTGATGTTAAATCAAAACCAAATATTATTGGTAGTTGGATTAGCGATTCAACTAAATTTTCTAGTAATAGTTTGGCAACGAATTTAATAATATCAACAGATTCAACAAACACAATTAGCTTGGAGTTTGCAAAAGATAGTTTGTTAACCGTAAATAATGATACCAATAAATTGAAGTATCAGGTAATTAATGACTCATTATTTATTAAGGAAACTAATCGTGTAACAAATTTTGCAATTAATTGGTTAAACGACAGTAGCTTAATTTTAAAGAACGACTCTTTAACCACTTTTTATTTGACCAGAAAATATTAAGTAATCATAAGCCTTAACTAATTTAAAAGTTAAGGCTTTGTTTTATGTAAAAACTAATTTAACTCATCATTAAGAAAACATAAAAATGAAACCAATTCAAAACTTAGCATTAATTGCATTTGTACTTTTTGTGGCTTGCAACAACCAAAAAAATAAAAGTGAAAATATAATGCTTGCACATACTGCTAGTACTCCAATTGAATTAAATAATAATGCAACAAAATCAGATATAATTTCATCGAAAGCTGCAGTTATTACAGGTATTGATAGCACTAAAAAATTTATAAGAACTGCACAAATAAAAAGCAAGGTAAATAATGTATTACAAGCAACATTGAGTATTGAAGATGCTACAATAAAGCATGGTGGATTTGTTACCAGTAGTTTATTACAAAGCAATACCAATAAAGTGGAGCAATTTGAAACTAGTGCAGATTCGCTTCAAGAAAATATTTATTACACTACAACAAATACCATAACTTGTAGAGTGCCCAATAATAAGTTAGACACACTTTTAAAAGATATAGCTAAAACTTTAGTATTCATAGATTATAGAAATATTACTGCTGAAGATGTAACGTTAGATTTTTTAAAAAACAATTTAGTGCAAAAAAGAACAGAAGCGTATAAAAATAGGATGAATAAAATTGCAGATGATAACACCACAAAGCCAGGAGATATAACCCATATTGCAGATGGGATAATTAATAAGCAGGAAGAACAGGATAATGCAACTATTGATAAACTTACTAAGTTAGATGCCATACAATACAGTACAATAACTTTAGATATTTATCAGTCAGAAGCTATAACTAAGCATATAATTCCAAACTTTAATAGCAATAATTACCAGCAAAGTTTTTTCTACAACGCATTATTTTCAATTAAAAAAGGTTGGTTTGGCCTATTAAAATTTATTAGCTTTTTATTACAACTTTGGCCAGTATATATTTTAAGTTTTATTGGATTTTATTGGTATAAGAAATATTATAAAAACAATTCAAAAGCTAATTAGCATCAATTGCTTTTAAAAACTTACTAATGTAATGGTTAGTCGTAGCAACATCGTTATGATGTAGTTGAGATGATAGTAATAAAATTCTTGACTGCTTTACATCGCTATCAGAAAATTGGATGTCTGTTTTTTGCAGAAATCCAATTTTTCTTTTTGTAAGTTCTTTAGCCAAGTTGTTGGAATTGTTGGTGTAGTTGGGTTTGGGCGAATAAAGGTGAATAAGTTTAGTAGAACTACTTTTTTCGATAAAGCTTGCAATTAAACTTGATTCATAACTTAAAGCATCAAATAGTAGAACACCCTTTATGTGATGATTTGCATATTGCATCACCCTAGTTAAAACATTTGCAGCACCACTGTGTCCTGCAATTATTAAAGAATGTGGTTGAGTTTCATTAATAATGTTTTTTGTAGTGAGAAAAGCTTTTAGTTCATTGAAATACAAATTAAAGTTATTTGGTTTTTCCCATTTTCCTGCATAACTATCGTTTGCATTTTTTGCAGCTTCTGGTAAAATTAAAATGGCATTTATGCCACTTGCTACCAATTCTTCTTCTAACTTAAAACTTTCTAAAGTTTGGTTAATATTATTTCCCCAACCATGAAACCAAAAAAACAACTGAAATGGCTGGTTTTTTTTGAATGATTTTGGAACTAGTATTAAACTACTATTGTCGTTGTATCTATTGTCGTTCAAAGGCTTTATTCCATCAGGAAACATTGCATTGGTGCTATAAAACATTATTTTATTGCTACCTAATTTTTGTGAAAATGTGATAAAACAATTAGCAAAAAGAAGTGCCAAAGCAATACTTAAAAATTTAATATTCATAACTAAACAATTTAGACGAATATACAAAGTATCTTTGCCAGTAAATCAACTATTTTGGTTGATGTTTGTTTATATTCTTAAAAAATTTAGCGTGTTTAATTTTCAGCCTTCTCAAATTATTAGTGCTCAACGAATTTTAACTAAAGAAGTAAAAATTGGTGATTTATTATTAGGAAATCATCATCCTATTAGAGTTCAAACAATGACTACTACAGATACTATGGATACCATAGCT
The DNA here is from genome assembly GCA_049242865.1 of Chitinophagaceae bacterium. Classification (GTDB taxonomy): domain Bacteria; phylum Bacteroidota; class Bacteroidia; order Chitinophagales; family Chitinophagaceae; genus CAIVPM01. The sequence continues at coordinate 25,754 of JBMLOR010000007.1, forward strand.
ACTGTAGAGCAAACTATAAGATGTATAGAAGCAGGTGCCGAGTTGGTTCGTATAACTGCACCTAGTAAAAAAGAAGCAGAAAACTTGCTGAACATTAAAAACGAATTACGTAAAAGAGGTTACCATACACCTTTAGTCGCTGATATACATTTTACACCAAATGCAGCTGAAATTGCTGCAAGAATTATTGAAAAAGTAAGAGTTAATCCTGGCAACTATGTAGATAAAAAGAAGTTTGAACTAATTGAATATACCGATGCTGATTATGCAGAAGAAATTGATAGAATTAGAGAACGTTTTACCCCACTTGTAAAAATTTGCAAAGAGTATGGCACAGCAATGCGTATTGGCACAAATCATGGTAGCCTTAGCGATAGAATAATGAGCAGGTATGGTGATACTGCAATTGGTATGGTTGAAAGTGCTATGGAATTTCTAAGAATTGCAAGAGATGAACATTACCACAACATTGTATTAAGTATGAAAAGTAGCAATCCAATTGTTATGGTTGAAGCTTATAGGTTGTTGGTAAGTACAATGAACACCGAGTTTGGCGAAATTTATCCTTTACATCTTGGCGTTACAGAAGCAGGTGATGGTGAAGATGGGAGAATTAAAAGTGCTATTGGAATTGGTACTTTATTGCAAGAAGGTATTGGCGACACCATTAGAGTTTCTCTTACTGAAGATCCTGAATTTGAAATTCCTGTTTGTAAAGATTTGGTGAAATTAAATAGTTATGTAAAGCCTACATCAACCAATCAAAACCTAAAAATATCTAGCAATTTACAGGTAACAAAAAGTGAAATTTTTCCAACACCTGTTGTAGTCGCAGATTTTATGTTGGCAAATAAAATTACGCCAACTGATTTGCAAAGTATAGGTTATACCTATAACCAAGAAACTGATAAATGGAATATCGCAGATGCTGCAGCAGATTTTATATTCACAGGAAACAAAATAATTGAATTTGCACTGCCCGGCACATTAAAAGTTATTTGCACTCCAAATGCAGAAAATGAAACTGTTTTAAAAAATTCAGATAAGTTTTTTCCACTATTTTTTGGGGATGATTTTTTTACCAAATCACAGTATCACAGTGAAATTTTAAACTTTATATCTATTGATATTAATACAGATGTTAATGCAATTATTAATGCAACCAAAAACAATCCTACAATAGTTTATTGCATTTATAGTAATGCAGAAAATAATGTGCAACAATGCAAAAAATTTGCTTACCACTTAAACCAACAGCAAATAACTAATGCAGTTATTATAGCTGTAGAAAGTTACCATAGTAGTGTAGATGAACAGTTAATTTATTTTTCACAAAAAGCGGGTTCATTGTTTTTAGATAATATAGGAAATGGTATTTGGCTAATTAATGATGAACAAAAAATGGTAAATAATCAAGTAAGTGGAAGAACCTATTTGCCTGTAAAAAATAATCATCAATTTTTAAATAATACGTCATTCTCAATTTTACAAGCAACAAGAAAACGTATTTCAAAAACTGAATATATAAGTTGTCCTAGCTGCGGAAGAACTTTATTTGATTTGCAAGAAACTACTGCAAAAATTAGAAATAAAACCAATCACCTTAAAGGTGTAAAAATTGCTATTATGGGCTGTATAGTTAATGGACCTGGTGAAATGGCAGATGCAGATTTTGGGTATGTAGGAAGTGGTGTTGGTAAAATAACCCTATATAAAAATAAAGAAGTAGTAAAGAAAAACATTGATAGTGAGGTTGCAGTTGACGAACTCATTAATTTGCTTAAAGAAAATAATGCGTGGATAGAGCCCAATATATAATTTAGTTATTTGCAATTTTTAGTTATCAAAAAATAATACATACTGTTATTTCATATCTTAGTTGCATGAATTCTAGAAACGAATCTATTGATGCACTAAGGGGTTTAGCTATTCTTGCAATGGTGCTCAGTGGTAGTATTGCTTTTGGAGGTGTTTTACCAGCATGGATGTATCATGCACAAGTTCCACCACCTACACATGTTTTTAATCCACAAATTCCTGGAATTACATGGGTTGATGTGGTTTTCCCCTTCTTTTTATTTAGTATGGGAGCTGCTATTCCATTGGCATTGCAACGTAAAATTCAAGATGGACTTTCTTTTGTTTCAATGTTGCAAATTGCTTTAAAACGGTTTGTTTTATTAGCTTTTTTTGCATTGTTTACACAGCACATGAAAGCTTGGGTAATTGCCGAAAATCCAACGTATAAGCAACATTTACTTTCTATAATGGCATTTGTGTTGCTGTTTTTCCAGTTGTACAGCAATCCAAATCAAAAGCATAAAAAAGTATTTATTGCACTAAAAGCAATTAGTTTTTGTGTGTCTATTTATCTGTTATCATTTCTTCCATTTTGGAAAGGCAAGGGCTTCGACTTTTACAAAAGTGATATTATACTTATGGTATTAGCAAACATGGCATTTTTTGGAATTATTATTTATTATTTTACATATAAAAATATTTGGGTAAGAGTAGGAGTTTTACCTTTTATTATGGCAGTTTTTTTAGCAGCTAAAGATCCATCAAATAGTTTTGCAAAAAGCATTTTTAATTTCAATGAAATTATGAATTATAAGTTCGATTGGCTTTATAAATTCTATTTTTTAAAATATTTATTTATCATAATTCCAGGAACTATTGCAGGTGATTTAGTATTAAATAGTAAGGTAAGCAATGCCAAGTCTAATTATACTAACTTAATTTTGCCCCCTCTAATTGTATCATTTATAATTGTATTTAATATTTATGCTTTATACACCCGACAATTAACTTTAAATGTAATTGTAACCCTTGTAACTGCATGTTTAACTCATAAGTATTTTTTTAATAACGATAAACAATCTGTTCAATATAAGTTTAGTTTGGTAGGATTTTATTTGCTTCTGCTAGGTTTGTTTTTTGAAGCTTACGAAGGAGGTATTAAAAAAGATAGTTCAACCTATAGTTATTATTTTGTAACAAGCGGACTATCATTTTTAACTTTAAATGTATTTTATAGTTTAGTTAAACTAAATTTTTTTAAACAATTAATTACATTTTTGGCAATAAATGGAAAAAATCCAATGGTAGCTTATGTTACAGGAAGTTTATTGATATTGCCCATGTTATCCCTTACGCAAACAAAACCTTTTTATGATGCTTTAAACGGTAACGCTTTTTTAGGTTTATTAAAAGGTATGCTATTTACAGGCTTAGTTAGTATAATTACTATTTTCTTTGTAAAACAAAAATGGTTTTGGAAAACATAAATTTTCCATTTTAAAAATAAATAAATGATTTTAGTTACTGGAGGTACAGGATTAGTAGGGTCTCATTTGGTGAATGAGTTATGTAAAGAGCATAAACTTATTGCAACTTATAACTCTACTAAACCTTTAAACAGTCATCCAAATATAAGTTGGATACAACTCGATATTTTAGATGTAAATCAAGTGTACAAAGCTTTTGAGGGAATATCTAATGTATATCATTGTGCTGCAACAGTATCATTTAACCCCAAAGAAAAAGCCCTTCTTTTTAAAAATAATATTGAGGGCACAGCAAACATTGTAAATGCATGCTTGCACAATAAAGTACAACGTTTGGTACATGTAAGTAGTGTTGCAGCTTTAGGGAGAATTCGAAAAGATACACTCATTGATGAAACAATGAATTGGACTGTAGAAACCAGTAATAGCGTTTACGGACAAACAAAGTACTTGGCAGAAATGGAAGTTTGGCGAGGAGTTGCCGAAGGGTTAGAAGCTGTATGTGTAAACCCAACAATTATATTAGGTGATAGCAATTGGAATAATGGTAGTACAGCTATTTTTAAAAATGCCTATAACGAGTTTCCTTGGTATACTAATGGTGTTAGTGGCTTTGTAGATGTAGTTGATGTTGTAAAAGCTATGATATTACTTATGAATAGTAATGTTACTGGTGAACGATTCATTTTATGTGGATATAACTTGCCATATTTGAAAGTGTTTTCTGCTATTGCAAGTTCATTTAACAAAAAACCCCCTCACAAACAAGTTACTCCATTTTTGGCTGCAATTGTTTGGCGAGTAGAAGCAATTAAAAGTTTTTTTACAAAAAAAAATCCACTGCTTACAAAAGAAACTGCACATACAGCACAAGCCATTGTTAATTTTAACAATAATAAATTACTAAATCAATTTCCTGATTTTAGCTATACCCCATTTGAAACTACAATTGCACGAGTGTGTAATGAACTAAAAAAAAGATATAACTTAGCATAATATAAATCATTGAATAAATTATTCGTCATATTAATTGCAATTAGTTTTTATTTACCAGAAACTACACAAATACTAGATTTTAGTCAATGTATATTTTATGTATTTACAACAAAAAATGGAAATGTTTGTGATTGTATAAATATTACAAACGCAAACAATGCAACACAAAAAAATCAAGCAGCAGTTCCGCATAACCATAAACATATTGATTTAAAACAGGTAGACAAGTTCTGTTCCAACTTAAATTTTGAATTTAGTAATTCAACAAAACAGACTCCTAGTAAAAAATATGCTATTTACATTTCATTAATTACTCAAAAGCATTTGCAACAAGTTTTTCGACCTCCAATTACAAATTATATGTAGTTTCTGTTGTGTTTTGTAATTATACATGCTGTATAACTTAGCTTGTATATAACAAACTTATGTTCAAATTATTATTTTTTAATCTGCTGTAAATCATATTCAATAAGGTTTGCAACGGCTTTACATATTTATACTTCGGTTTGTATATAATGTAACTGTTGTAAGTACTTTAAAATTCAGCAACAATTTTTTAATACAATGAAAAATATATTTGTATGCCTTTTAATGGCATTAATCTTGTCGTGCAATTCGGTAAATAAAATTTCAAATTCTCCAATACAAAATCAAGAAGTTTTTTTGGCAAACGATACCATGTTATTAGGCCGTAATAGTTTGTCTCAGCTGTACAAACAACCCTATGCAAAATGGTTTATAAGCAATTACAATAACTATAATGTTGATAGTGCTACAGTTGCAAAAATTTCACCTTTGCTTCAAGATAAAACTATTGAAATATTTTTAGGAACATGGTGTGGCGATACAAAACGAGAGGTTCCCAAAATGATAAAAATTCTTGAAACCGCAAAAGTTGATACTAGTAATATTCATTTAATTTTTGTAAACAGAGGTGAAACAACCCGAAAACAAAGCCCACAGCACGAAGAAAAAGGAAAGTTTATTCATAATGTAGCCACATTTATTTTTTATCACAACAACAGAGAAATTGGCAGAATTGTAGAAACACCTTTTGAAAGTTTTGAAAAAGATATTGCTTCGATTGTTACCAAAACGCCTTACCCTCCAAAATATAAAGCATTAAATTATTGGAGTAAGTACGTAAAAAATAAAGGTAAAAAACTAAATGATGATGAAATTAAAAACTATGCCATTATGCTGAAACCATTAGTAAAACACAGTGGAGAACTAAATACTTATGGATACGTTTTAATGGCAGCACAAAAACATCAAGAGGCATTGAATATTTTTAAACTTAATTGTGCCTTATACCCGACAGTACCAAATGTGTTTGATAGTTTAGGCGAAGCTTACTATAACCTAAATGACTTGTTTAATGCAAAATTAATGTACGAAAAAGTGTTGCAATTAGACCCCAATAATGCAAATGCAAAGCTTATGCTAGCCAAATTATAATCATAGCATTTAATCAATTAAACCACAAGTTGCACAAAAATAGGGCTTGTGGTTTTTTTATTTTTTTTGCAAAAAACATTAGCATTAATTTGTAGTGTGAATTTAGTTTCTGTTTTATTTACTACCACTGCAAAAAAAAATCTTAAAAATCAATTGCAAAATATTTTAGGCATAAAGCCTAACAATTTACAATTGTACGAAATAGCATTAAGCCATCGAAGTATTAAAGAAAGTGTAGAGGCTAATAATGAAAGATTAGAATATTTGGGTGATGCAATTTTAAGCAGTATTGTGGCAGATTATTTATTTAAACGCTATCCATACAAAGGCGAAGGTTTTTTAACCGAGATGAGAAGTAAAATGGTTAATCGCCAACAACTTAATGATGTAGCTCTTAAACTAGGAATAAAACAAATTGCTTTGTACAATAAATCAGATAACAGCTTACGTGGTAGTGCAATTTTTGGCAATACATTAGAAGCAATTGTTGGTGCAGTTTACTTAGATAAAGGGTACAAAAAAACACAGATTTGGGTGCTTAAACATTTAGTGATTCCTCACATGTTTGTAGATAGTTTAGAGTTAATTGATATAAATCTTAAAAATAAACTAATTGGCTGGGCAAATAAAAATGGTAAAGCATTAAGTTTTGAATTGGCAGACGAAAAAATGGAAGCCGGTCGAAGATTATTTACTATGAATGTTGTTGTAGATGATGTGGTAATTTCTTCTGCAAAATCGTTTAATAAAAAAGATGCTAGTCAAAAAGCAGCACAAGATGCTATTATAAAATTAGATTTGTAATTTTTAGTTTAATAAAAATGATAAAAAAAATTGCAATAGTTGCTGCAACAAATCAAGAAATTTTACCACTTAAGGCATTAGTAAAAAAAAATAAGGATTTGCTTAAAAATGTTGATGTTCAATTTTATGTTACTGGAGTAGGCAGTATGGTAACTTGTTTTTTTCTTACAAATTTATTGTTAACTAATAAGTACGATTTTGTGTTTCAAGTTGGAATAGCTGGTAGCTATAGTAAAACATTTACATTAGGCACAGCTGTTGTTGTAAGTAAAGAGTATTTAGCAGATGTAGGTGTATTAGAAAATAATATTTGGAAAGATGTTTTTGACATGGGTTTTTCAAAACCTACTATTCAGCCCTTTACTAACAAGGCTTTGGTAAACAAATACCAAAAAGCAAAAAACATAAGTAACCATACATCAGCTATTGGAATCACTGTTAATACTATTACTACAAGCAATGCAATAAAAAATAGTTTTATTCAAAAATATGATGCACAAATAGAAAGTATGGAAGGTGCAGCCTTACACTACGTATGTAATAAATTTAAAATACCTTATCTTCAAATTAGAGGATTAAGCAATAAGGTAGGAGAACGAAATAAACAAAAATGGCAAATACAAAATGCCATTGAAAGTAGTAATTTATTAGCTTATAATTTACTTTGTCAGTTAACCAATAGTCATAATGAGTGATGCAAATAAAAAAGGGAAATATAGATTTTGTAGATAAAATTCTTACTTGTTGTTATGAGCATTTTAAACAACAAGATCTTACATTGCTTAGTTTAATGCATCAATACGAAGAAAGAGGGTTTTTAACAAAAGGTCAGCTACAAGCTTTATTTTATAAAGCAGAGAAAACTCCAAATTTACCTGCAGGGTTATTAGCAACCCTACAGTCAACAATTTCAAAGCTTCCTACAAGAAATAAAAAGCAAGAAGTAATTACACTAAAGCAAGAAAAGATCGATACAGAAAGTAAAGAAATGATAGATGAAATATTGTCTAAGTTTCCGCAACATAAAGCTGTAATTGGTTTGTACAATAACTTCAATAAACACCATAAGTTAACAACTTCAGAAAAGTTAGAGTTGCAAAAGATTTACAAATTGATGAAAGAAAAGGGGATGTTGTAACTGGCTACTTTAATTGCCTTAACCACTTTTTAATCAAAAATTTGGTACAAGAGCCCAATTATATGGATGAAAAAGCAAGAGAACTTTTTAGAGAACACCGATTGGAGAATTTTATGATTGCAGAAATAATTTCATCAATTTTGTTTTCGGGGTTACTCGCAACACTTATTTATAAACTTAATCGAAAGTGGGATGCCTTGCTACAAGAGTAAAATATAGATTTTGTAATTTAAAACATAAGTAGATATTTGCAATCATTTCTTTATGGTCCCATAGTTCAATGGATAGAATAGAAGTTTCCTAAACTTTTGATGCAAGTTCGATTCTTGCTGGGACTACTTTTTACTTGCTCTTTTTTCGAAAAATTTTAACCTTGATTTTATGGAAATAATTTTTCCATAAATCTCTATTCAAATTATTTATAATGAAAAAAATATTATTAAGCTCATTTGCTTTAGTAATTGCATTAGCAAGTTTAGCACAAGAGCAAAAACCTAAAGCTTCTAAAAAAGCGAAACCAAAAGTAGAAATGAGTAAGTTTACTCCACCTAAAATCGTTAAAGATGAGGCAGTAAAAAGTGAGAATTTTCCACCACCTCCTCCACCAAAGGAGCTTAAAAAATCAACTACTAAAAAAATTGCTCCACCACCACCGCCACCTCCCCCTCCTAAAAAAGGTTAATTAACATAAAAAAAGCAACTTAATTAGTTGCTTTTTTATTCTTTCCAAATGATTGAATTGCCATCGCCATACTCGTTACCTTCCCATAAATTATTTAATGGATCTTTTATCCAATTTCCATCAACAATAAATTTATACAAATTTTTTCCAGGTGGTAAATACACTTCGGCAGACCATACTCCATTTAAAAACTTCATTGCTGTTGCATTTTTTTTCCATCCGTTAAAATTACCAGCAACATATATTTTTTTTGCTTTTTCAAAGCCTTTGAGTGTAAAGCTGTGATTGGCATTAATTACCAAAGCTGTGCCACCTTCTTCGATGTTGTTAATAATTTCCCCTTGTTGGTTTACAAAACTATTGTCTACTTTAAATCCATAAATATGACTTCCATTTTCTATTACGTAACTTGTAAACCAGCCTTCTTTATTTTTTTCTAAAACAACTTCATAATCTCTAAAATTATTAAAACTTCCAAGCAGTGTAACTTTTTTTGCATTTAAAAAACCGTTTAAGCTAAAAGTCGTTGGTGTTCCAATTTGCTTTACAGAGTTATATTGACCATAAAATTCATTGGGATATTTCATTGGGTTATTGGGGTCTTCTATCCATTGATCATCAACAATAAATTTGTACGTATAATTTCCATCAATTAAATACATATTTACAAACCAGCCACTGTCTTTTTTAATTAATTTAATGTATTGGTCTTGCCAATTATTAAAACTTCCTGCCAAAAAAACTTTTTTTGCTTTTAAATATCCAGGTAAGTAAAAACTAACGTTGCTTTTGCATAGTAGCGAATTATAATTTCCCTCTCCATCATCTTGCACTTGTTCATTTAAAGGGTCAACTGTCCATTCTCCATCTACAATAAACTTGTATGTATGTTTTCCTTTGCTAAGAGGTACAGTAATGCTAAATTCATTGTTTTGTTGTTTTACCATTGGTATAGCATTTCGTTGCCAGTTAGTAAAACTTCCTGCAAGTAAAACTTCTTTTGCTGTTTTAACTGGTTTGTAAGTAAGGGTAATGGTTGTATCGGTTTCTGTAGGTGTTTTATTTTTTTTAAATCTGTTTAATAAATATTTATTAAAAAATAAAAATGGATTATTGTTTTTTAGAGTGGGTGTAATAAAAGGTTCTTTACCATGTCCTACGTAAAGTTCTGTCGATTCAAAATTTTTCGATAAAGTAAGCCATTTGTAATCGTTTTTTTCAACTATCCAACCTTGGTTTTTTAAGCTATCTGTAAAGTTTTGTTTAATTAATAAATCTAGTTTTAATTCGCTTAGCTTGTATTTAAAACTTAAGCTATCAATTTGTTTTTGGGTAAGATTTTTTGATGCCGTGATAGTCATTTTTCCATTTTTAATTCCAAATGAAAAAGGGGGTTGTGCAGTTATAACTGTAGAACATACACATGCCACAATAAAGCACAATAAATACTGCACACTTGTTTTATGTTTAAATATGAATAATGGTTTTATTGCCATATATACATTTGATTGTTAGTAAAGTTAAAGCCAATTTTTTGTAACGATAAAAAATCAAATCCTAAAACCCCATCAACACATCCAAGATACGAAAAACAAGTTTTCTCTAAATTGGTTACTATAAACGGTAGATTACTAAGTTTTTTATTGCCTATGGTTAAATCTTCAATTTCTCCCTGCAATGCTTCAATTTTATTAGTGCCAATACCTGTTAAAATTGTTTTGCCCAAAACATTTAATTTTTCAAAAATTATATTAGGTAGTTTACTATGTAAAATATTAGTTTCTGCTGCACAGTCAATAATAAATCTAAGTTTTTTATTGGCAATAGTAGCCTGTACAATAAGTCTATTGTCTGTAATAGTAAAAGGTAAAATTTTAACTAAGTTAGTATCTGCAATTAGTTTGTTTTTATAAGTTTTTGAAAATTTTCTGTTGATAATGGTGAATGAAAGTTGATTATTTTCAAAGTCGAAGATTACTTCACAGCTACTAAAAAACTTTATACCTATTAAGCCAATAATTTTAATGTTTCTGGCATTTTCTAAATGCCCAAGGGGTAACACATCTGCTTTTAATTGATGTTCTTGTAATTTACCAAATGTAAATTCCGAAATCATGATGTGTTCAACATTATTTACAGTTCCATTTATGCCTTTGCTTTCACTTCCAAGATCTTCATCTGTAATGGTTTTGTAGTTCCTAAAATACGTTTGGTTTAAAACTAAACCTGGGTTTCCAGAGTCAATAATAAAATTACCTTGAGTACTATCTACTTTGGCCTTAACTACAATTAAATTACCTGCCCTTGAAAAAGGAATACTAAATCCTATAGTATCTTTTTGATCATTAATTGTGTAGTTTACTCCAATAAAACGCAATGTATGTCCCATAAACTTTGGAGCATTTTTGGCCAATAAAGTTGTATTTACTAGTAGAAATAATATGGTTGCAACAGACTTTATATGAGAAATTTTGAAAGCAAATTAAGGCGATTAAATAGCTCAAAAAAATAGTTTTACATAAAATAGTTGTTTATGCAACTATTTTATTTTATTTTGCACTTCATTTAAAAAGCGAAAACTTTCATATGAACCGTTCAATTAAAAAAGTTGCCGTTCTTGGCTCTGGAGTTATGGGTAGTAGAATTGCCTGTCATTTTGCTGGTATTGGTGTACAAGTATTGTTGCTTGATATTCAACCAAAGGCAGAAGAGGGAAAAAAACACGACCCCAATAAAATTGTGAACGATGCCTTGGCAGCTGCCATTAAAAGTAATCCAAGTCCTGTATTCACAAAAAGCGTAGTTAAAAACATTAAAACAGGAAATTTTACCGACAATATGAAAGATATTGCCCAATACGATTGGGTAATTGAAGTTGTGGTAGAACGTTTAGATATTAAACACCAAGTGTTAAACGAAGTTGATAAATATCGTAAGCCAGGAACCCTAATTACAAGTAACACTTCTGGCATTCCAATTCATTTAATGGCTGAAGGAAAGAGTGATGACTTTAAAGCTCATTTCTGTGGCTCTCACTTCTTTAATCCACCAAGATATTTACGTTTATTAGAGGTAATTCCAACGCCACATACTAAACAAGAAGTGGTTGACTTTTTAATGCACTATGGCGATTTATATTTAGGTAAAACTACAGTGCTTTGTAAAGATACACCAGCCTTTATTGCCAATAGAATTGGTGTTTTCAGCATTATGAGCATCTTCCACATCATGGAGAAACTTGGATTAACAATTGATGAAGTTGATGCTTTAACTGGGCCAGTTATTGGTAGACCAAAATCAGCAACTTTTAGAACTGCCGATGTGGTAGGTATTGATACTTTAGTAAAAGTAGCTAAAGGTGTTGCAGATAATTGCCCTAACGATGAAGCTAAGCATATCTTCAATATTCCAACTTGGTTAGAAAAAATGTTGGAGAATAATTGGTTGGGCGATAAAACTGGTCAAGGTTTTTTCAAGAAAAATAAGGGGGCAGATGGTTCAAAAGAAATACTTACGCTAAACCTTCAAACTTTAGAATATACCACAAAACAAAAACCAAAATTTGCTACTTTAGAAGCAGCAAAGCCAGTTGACGATCTAAAAACAAAACTTAAAATGGTGGCTGCTGGTACAGATAAAGCAGGAGAGTTTTACAGAGCATTTCATGCCAGTTTATTTTCTTATATAAGTCATAGAATTCCTGAAATCAGCGACGAAATTTATAGAGTTGACGATGCCATGATGGCTGGCTTTGGATGGGAAATTGGAGCTTTTGAAAGTTGGGATGTTTTGGGAGTTGAAAAAACTGTTCAGCACATGAAAGCTGGTGGTTTTAGCGTAGCACCTTGGGTTGAAGAAATGCTAGCAAAAGGTTGTACTAGTTTCTATAAAGTAGAGCATGGTAAACGACTTTGCTATTCACCTGCACTAGGAGCTTACACAAATCCAACTGCTAATGAGGTTGAAACGCCATACATTGTAATGAAGAATTTTACGAACAGTATTGTTTGGAAAAATAGTGCATGTACAGCTTATAACTTAGGCAATGATGTTTTGGGTTTAGAATGGAATACTAAAATGAATAGTATTGGTGGCGAAGTTTTAGAAGGTATTCAAAAAAGTATAACAATTGCCGAGGAAAAATACAAAGGATTAGTAATTGCAAACGATGGTCCAAATTTTAGTGCTGGTGCCAATGTTGGTATGATTTTTATGTATGCCATTGAGCAAGATTGGGACGAGTTAGATATGGCCATTCGTATGTTCCAAAATACCATGATGAGGGTGCGATATAGTAGCATACCTGTAGTTGTTGCTCCTCATGCTTTAACCTTAGGTGGGGCTTGTGAATTAAGTTTACATGCCGATAAAGTTTGTGCAGCTGCAGAAACTTATATTGGTTTAGTAGAGCTTGGTGTTGGCTTAATTCCTGGTGGTGGTGGCACAAAAGAATTTGTGTTACGAGCAAGTTCTGAATTGCACAACGACGAACCAGAAACCAACACTCTAAAAGAGAGATTTTTAAGCATTGCAACAGCAAAAGTAGCTACAAGTGCACACGAGGCTTTTGAAATGGGTATTTTAAGAAAAGGCCAAGATGAAGTGGTTATGAACATTAACAGAAGAATTACCGAAGCTAAAAAAAGTGTTATAGAACTGTACGATGCGGGCTATACCATGCCAATTCAAAGAACAGATATAAAAGTAATGGGTCAGCAAGCTTTAGGTGCCATGTATGCAGGTGTAAATGGTATGTGGCGAGGTGGTTTTGCTACTGATCATGATGCTTTAATTGCTCGTAAACTAGCCTTTGCTATGTGTGGAGGTGATTTAAGTGAGCCAACTTTAGTAAGTGAACAATACTTGCTTGATTTAGAAAGAGAAGTATTTTTAAGTTTATGTGGCGAGCGTAAAAC
>JBMLOR010000008.1:0-16270 GCA_049242865.1 Chitinophagaceae bacterium
TTTTTTTATGCAGCTATGCCTCATTTTCGAAATATAGTTTGTAAAATTTTCTGCCATCAGGGTCTATTCCTTGTTCAATATTTTCTCGATTGCCATGAATATACACATGAAAATTTTTATCTAGTTTAAGTACACTTTTAAATACTCTTTGTTGTTTTTTAACAGCAAGGTTCGATATTTCGAATTCGTTTTCGAGTACAATATTATGTTCATGCTCAAATCTTGTATTGTATTGTTCAAAAGCATTGATGAGTTCTTTATGGTGTAATACTTCTTGTGTAAACTCTTGCTTATCAAATACTTCGTGGGTTTTAAAATATTCAACACTTCGGTTTAATAAATCTATTTGATCGGCTTTGGTAACCTCAAATGATGTAGGATATTGCTTGGTTACAAAATCTTTGGTAAGGGTTAAAAAATTGTGGGTGCTGTTTACATGGTCTTCTTTAAAATCAATTTTGGCAAATTCATTTTTCCAGTAATCTGCATCACCGCTAGAATTATCAATCGTAAATACAGTAAAGGGTTCGTTTGTAAAAACCACTAACAAAGCTTTGTCGAGTTTTTTTGAGCCAATTCCTTTTTTAAACTGTATTTGTACATCTTTACTAGCGTGGGTTTCTAAAAATGTATCCTTGTTTTCAATTTTAATAATGGCTATTGCAGGGTGATAATTGTTATTTAACAATACATCTTGTACTTGCAGAATAAATATGTCGCCACTTTTTATGTTGGGGTGTTTAGAAGTTTCTTTTAAGTGGGTAGTAATTTGTTGCGAAGCCTCAATAAAATCTTGTTTTTCATGTAAAATATTATGTACTAAATTATACAGTACATTATATTCTAAACTCACCGGATGCTTAAATTCTAAAGTAACAGCATTACTAGTAAAGGGTTTTAAGAATATTTTTTTTAAGGTGTTTTGCTCCTCTTCAGTTTCACAACTAAAGCATTGGTTGTTCAACACCAATGATTCATTATCTACATTTAAATTATGGGCAATGGCATTGGTAATTACAGCTGTTTCTATTTGAATCATTTTAAGTTGCGTTTAAAATTTTAAGTACTAAGTAAAAAGCAATTTTTGGGCTTAAATAATATTGATTTTCAAGTTTACGCTAGACGTTTATTAACCATATCGTCTAGCTTTTCAAATAAATGGTGAGGTTTGTATACACGCCAATCATTTAATTCTATTAATTCTATGTACCGCTGTAATTTCTTTTTTACAAAATCGTATTGGGTGGTTTGGCTCATGTTTATAGCCATAATCCATCCATTTTCGTCCATCACATTGTCGTACCATTCTTCGTAATATTCTTTATCACTGCTATGAAAGTTGAGCACATTTTCGGTAATAAGAATATATTTTGTAATGCCTTCTTTAAGTAAATCATCAATGATATTTCGTTTCAGGGTCATAATATCATTTCCAATAGCATCGTTCCATTCGCCAATAAATTCAATTACACAAAATTGAAGTTCGTAATCAACATAAATTATTTTTAAATACAAGGTATTGCTACCAAAAAAATCCCATTGAGGGTGAATATAATAGTTGTAAATGGTATCACTATACTCAAATTCGCTATGTTGTTTTTTGTAAAAAACACTTCTTTTATCTTCTTCTGAAATATATATATGACGCCAATTAAAAAAAGGTTCTATATCGTGCATGTGGTAAAATTAATTAAGTTTTACGCCAAGTCCTGTTTTGCCAATTATGCTTACAATGCCTTCATTAAATTCCAAGCCTGTAGCTACATCATTACTTAATAATAACGGACCATCCATATCTAAATAATCTAATTGAGGAATGAAATGTGCATTGGCAGCAGCCCCAACAGTGCATTCATTCATGCTCCCCATCATTACTTTTAAATTCAATGTTCTAGCTTTTTCTATCATTCTTAATGCCGGTGTAATGCCACTACATTTGGTAAGTTTTATGTTTATGCCATGAAAATGATGTACACATTTTTCAACATCGTTTTCAAATACACAACTTTCATCTGCAAATAAAGGTATGGGCGACCATTGATACAAAGCTTTCATACCATCCCAATCATCTTTTGCAAGTGGTTGTTCAACAAGTTCTACATTAACATCAACTAAGGCAGCTATTTTTTCTTTAGCCTCCTCAAAAGTCCAGCCAGCATTAGCATCTACTCTAAATGTGGCATTTGTATGTTTTCTTAAAGTTTGTATCATAGCAACATCATCTTCCATGCCCATTTTTATTTTGTAAATGGGGTGGGGGAAAGCCTTCATTTTTTCCACCATTTTTTCAATGGTATCAATGCCAATGGTATAATCTGTAATAGGAAAATTTCTCCATTCTGTATTCCATAATTTGTAGAGTGGCTGCCCTTTCATTTTGCCAAATAAATCCCAGCCAGCCATATCAAAGGCACAAACTAAAAAAGGATTTTTAGGAAATAAGTGGTGTAAAAAATGCCACCAACGCTGTGGCTCAGTAAAAGCAAATTTTTCGAGCATTTTATGCTTAGCTTCAATGTCGGCCATCATTTGCTCTACGGTAATATTATAATAAGCAATAGCAGGGGCCTCGCCAATGCCTATATAGGGTCCAATTTGTAATTGAACAATTAATGATGGTTGGTGGGTTTTTGTGCGTCCACCAGAAATGGTAAATGGGTGTTTAAAAGGTAAAGCAATTTGCTTGTAACTAACTTGCATGTGGCAAATGTAAATGATGCTTTCACACGAATGGACAAAGGATGCCAAGTACACAAAGTTTTTATTTTCAAGCTTTTGGAAAGTTAAAAGGTTTATTGCTTGGTCCTCCTTATTTTTCGAGATGGGATATTAGGAAATTTCTAAAAACTTAAATCTAGTTGCGTTTTATATCTTTGCCCTATGAGCAAAAAAGGAAAAGTTTTAGTAGCCATGAGTGGTGGTATTGATAGTACAGTTACTGCCTTAATGCTGCATCATCAAGGGTATGAAGTGGTAGGTATAACCATGAAAACTTGGGATTATGCTACAAGTGGAGGTGGAACAAGTAAAAAAGAAACTGGCTGCTGCAATATTGATAGTTTTAACGATGCTAGGCAAGCTGCTGTGCATCATGGATTTCCTCATTTTATTTTAGATATTAAAGACGAGTTTGGTGACGCTGTAATTGAAAATTTTGTAGATGAATATTTGGCTGGCCGTACACCCAATCCTTGTGTTATGTGTAACACACATATTAAATGGCGAGCCTTACTAAAACGTGCCAATGCTATGGATTGTGAATTTATAGCAACTGGCCATTATGCAACAGTAAGGCAACACACCAATAACAGATTTGTAATAAGCAAAGGGTTAGACGAAACCAAAGATCAAAGCTATGTTTTATGGGGTTTAGATCAAGAGTTGCTTAGTCGTACTATTATGCCTTTAGGTAAATACCAAAAAACTCAAATTAGGCAAATGGCTCACGATATGGGCTACCCTGAGTTAGCTAAAAAAAGTGAGAGCTATGAAATTTGCTTTGTGCCAGATAATGATTATCGAGGTTTTTTGAAAAGAAGAGTAGAGGGTTTAGAGGATAAAGTAGATGGTGGATGGTTTGTTGATAAAACTGGCAAAAAATTAGGAAAGCACAAGGGCTATCCTTTTTATACCATTGGTCAACGTAAAGGATTAGAAATTGCATTAGGTAAACCTGCTTATGTTACTGCCATTCATCCTGAAAATAATACTGTAGTTTTAGGAGAAGAATCTGATTTAGAACAAAGCAGCATGATAGTACAAAAACTAAATTTTATAAAGTACGATGGCATTACTGACGGCCAAGAAGCTTTAACAAAAATTAGGTATAAAGATAAAGGCAGCCTCGCTAATTTGTACAACCACGAAGAAGGTATAAAGGTTAATTTTTTTGAAGATGTTAAAAGTATTGCACCTGGCCAAAGTGCAGTTTTTTATGAAGGAGATGATGTAATTGGTGGTGGCGTTATAAAAAGAGGCGACCACGTAAATATTTAATATTTTTTTATTGATGATTAGTTGATTGAGGATTGGTTATTTGAATAGTCCTAAAACACTAAGGAATATTTGTTAAAAAATGGACTAACACTTATGTTTAGATTTTAAATCTATTAAGCCAAAGAAATAAGCAACTGAAAGAAAAGATGAAGTAAAAGAAATATTAAATTGATTTTTAAAAATGCACAACAAATTAAATTATAGCTTCTGGGAATTAGATTATTATGCACAAGCCGATGTAGTGATAATTGGTGGTGGCATTGTGGGTATAAACGCTGCAATTAGTATAAAGCAAGCAAAGCCAAGTTGGCAAGTTTTAGTAGTGGAGGAGCGTTGGCAGGGTGGTGGTGCAAGTGTAAAAAATGCAGGGTTTGTTTGTTTTGGAAGCCCAACAGAAATGCTTGAAGATATTAAAAATTGTGGTGAAGATTATGCCATTGAAATTTTTGCCAAACGATACGAAGGAGCAAAAAAATTGTTGGAACGAATTGATGCAAAATACATGCATTATTCAAAAATTGGAGGCATTGAGGTTTATTGCCAAAACGAAAACGCTATTGATAAACATGGTTATTTAAACAGTTTGGTGCATAAGGCTGTAGGTTTGGTTGATTATTTTAAGACTGGGAAACAATTTATTTCTCCAAAGTTTTTTACTGAAGCAAGTTTAATGAACGAGGAGGCTGCCATAAATCCTAAATTAATGATGGAGGCATTTTACAACAAAGCAATTGGTTTAGGAATAAAATTTTTAACAGATAAAGTAGCAGAAATTCAATATGCTAATCATACCTTAATAACAGAAAAAGGTGTTGAGGTTAAATACCAACAATTAGGTATATCTACTAATGGATTTGTAACTGATTTGTTGCCAGATTTTGCCGTTAAGCCTGCTCGAAATTTGGTTTTAGTAACAGAGCCACTTACTGATATTGCTTTAAATAAAGTTGCTCATTTTGATAAAGGATTTGTATATTTTAGAAATATTGGTAATAGAATTTTAATAGGTGGTGGAAGAAATATTGACTTGGATAATGAGTTTTCTGGTGAGCTTGCTGTAAATGAAAAAATTGAAAGCTACTTGCATAATTTTTTATTTGAAAATATTTTAAATGGCAGAAAAGTAAAGATCGATCATACTTATATAGGAGTACTTGGTTTTGTGAATGATACATTTGCTACAGTAAAAAAACATTCATCCAATACATGGGTTGCTACAGGATTAGGAGGAATGGGTGTTGCTATTGGCACAAAAATGGGAGAAGATTTGGCTATTGAAATGCTGAAGTAAATTTGTTGCAATTTCAGCAATTACTACTTAAAAACTTGGCTAAGCTATGGGGATATTAATACTAATTTCAGTTCCCAACTTTGGGCTACTTTGTATTAAAAATTTTCCTTTTAATAATTCTGTTCTTTTTTTTATGTTAGCTAAACCATCGCCAAAAACCACTTGGTTCATATCAAATCCTTTGCCATTATCCTTAATTATTAGTTTAAAATTCAAAAAGGTTACTTCTAAAAAAATATCAATAATTGATGCATGGGCATGTCTTATGCAATTGCTTAAAATTTCTTGAATAATTCTAAATACAATTAGTTTAGCGTCTTTATCAAGTTCGGCTTCTAAAGCTTTGCAATCAAAGTTTACAACTGCTTTTTGTGAAACGTTTATAGCTTTTGCCTCGTTTTCAATAAAAGTGTAAATGTCGGTTTCATTAATTCTTGCAAGGCTAAGGCTATGACTAATGTTTCTTATTTCGGCCAATGCTTTCTTCAGATACTCATGTGCAGTGTTTTGCATGTGAATATCATTGGTTTTAAGTGATGTTAGGTTAATGGAAGACACTGTAAGTAACTGTCCTACATTATCGTGCAATTCTTGTCCAATTTTTTTGAAAGTTAATTCTTGAATTTCTATTTGGGAGTTATAAATGGTTTGTTGATATTGGTATTTTATTTCTTCAACTTCTTTTTGATGCTTTTGTTTACGTTTAATAAACTGAGCAAATAGTAAAAAAAAGAATACCAACAATACCACAAGTATAGTAACACCTACAATGATTGCTAATACTATTGCTTTATATTCTTGCTGCATATTAAAGCAATAATAAAGAAAAACTGTTTTAAAATATTGCCATTAACTTTTACCTCCCAAATTGAGTAATACAATTCTAAAGAAACAGCGTTAGTCATTACAGAACTTATTGAACCAATAACAGCAAACAATAGAAAGCCAGTTATTACCCAAAAACTAGGGAGTTTATAAAACAACATATCACTCTCTGATAATGCAATTTTTAGAATGCTATTTAAACAAAGTATTAAAATTATAATTTGTGAAATGGCCATTCCTAGACTATTGTATTTGTAAATAGTATCTAGCCAAAAAATATTAATTAAACCAAACAACAAATAAAAACCCATAAGTAGTTTGCTTATTTTCTTTTTTAAAAATTGATTACTTGTTATGTAACTTAAAAAAAAGCCAAACTCAACTTGTGCAAACGCATGGTAAATAAAAACATTGTTTTCATGTTTTATATGTCCTTTATAAACGGCATAAATAGCGAGTATAATGCTAATGAAAGAAAAACTAAGGATTTGCTTTTCGGCCGGTTTTATTTGTTTGTACATGAACAAGCCCACTAAAAAAACAATTAGTGGGCTTAAAACCTCTTCGTAATTATAAATAAAAGAATACATGTTTATGGGTACAAAGGATTATTTTCATCATCATTGCAGGAAGGTGGGCAAGGTTGTTTTGTTGCAAACAAACCTTCGTTAACACCCACATCTACACTAGTTCCATTTTGTTGCACAGTGCCTACAATATAGGTTCTAAACACTTGTTCACCATTAGGTAAAATGTGTTGCCCCAAATATATTCTTACCCCATCTAACTCAGCATTATTTTGCTCGGCAAGTTGCTTAATGTCTTCTAAACTTAAATGATAAGCCCTTGTTTTATCAATAGGGTCGCAACTTAAGGTATCCAGATAATCTTTGTAATTTCTAGTGGCAATAATGGCTTCTTGTAATTCGTTTTGTTCACTCATTTTTTTTGTTTTAATTGTTATGAAAATTTACTGTGATTTAATTTTAAACTGTTAAATATGGTTTAATTCTTTCAATTATATCGGCTTTTAAAAAAACTATTTTTTTTAGATCATCAACACTAGTATAATTTCCATGTTGATTTCTATAAATAACTATAGCCCTGGCAACGTCTTTAGAGATGTATGGGTGTTTTGATAACTCAAATTCACTTGCAAGATTAATATTAAGTTGATTAATGGTATTGTTTGTAATAGTTAGATAAGGCAGTATTGCATTAAAAATACTATCAGTGATTCCATAAGTTTCTGCAACTTGTTGAATGGTTGTAAAACCGCCTAGTTTTTCTCTAAAATTTACAATTTTAAAAGCAAGATTACCAAGTGCTGGTATAGATTTAAACTCATAAGCAGAAGCTGTGTTAATACAAATACGCTTTAGGGCAGAATGCTTTACATTGTTTTGATAATTTGGTAGACTATAGTTTTTATTGCTTTCTAAAACTATGAATGGGATTAAAACATCTGCTTCTTCCTTTTTTAACCCCCATATTTTTCTAAAGTCTTCTGCTTTGTAAAATTTACCACCTTTACTTCTATAATTTAATATGGTTTTGATGGTTTTTTCTCGTAACCCAAGTTTTATAAATCCATTATAATCTAACTCATTAGGATTAAAACTAAAAGGATTTAAGCTAGATTTAGTACTTGTATGATTGTTTAAATATTGGTTATTGTTTGATGGTTGTTTGTTATTAAAACTATATTCTTCTTTAGTAGAAGCATTTACATTGTTTTTTGGACTTTCAAGTGTACTAATATTTGCAACAGATGTGTTTGGGGTTTTAAATAGTTTTGGATACAACAAAAAACCTGCAACTACAAGTAATAGAATAAAAAAAATTAGCAATTCTTTTGCCGAAAATTGTAAGTATTGTTTTAGTTGTTTTTTCATAACAGAATATTTTATAAATAATTCTGTTGTTTGTTGGCGAATACGAATGTATACTTTATTAAATAATAACGAAAAATAGAGGCTATATTTTGCTTTAAAATTTGCTTAAAAAATTTAAAATGTGGATAACTTATTATTGAATGTGTTAATTTTACGCATTGATTACCCCTAATGAGAATTAAAAATGTTTTGTTTAGCCAAAAATATCCATCCTCAAAATGGAAATGTTGACGATTTACTTGTTGTAGAAGTAGCAAAAGATGCCATTAAAGAAAATTATTTCGACTATGTAATTTTAAATGAGCAATCTAAAGCTGTAAGAAAAGGCAATTTTAAGGGGCCTCTCGTTCAACTTTGTACAAGATTTTTTAATCAAGGTACCTATACTTTAAAGGTAAAAAATACAAATACTACAGAGCAAGAAGAGTTTGTATTCAATAAAGCATAGCTATTTTACTTATCTAGCAATAAATCGCTGTATGATTTTGATTCAAAATCTTCGGGTTTTATTCCAAAAAAAATTACAAAATCATCACATTGCTGTTGTAAAGTTTCAATGCTTATGGTTTCGTTTTTATCAATTGCCTCAACTTCTATAAAACAACCAAGGTTAGGAACTTCATCAAAATGAATTTTCACATTGTTTACAAAGTAAATTTTTCTTTGCTTTTCAACCACCACCTTTATGCCATGCAAAGTTTGTAGCATTTGCTTTAAATCATCACTTGGTGTATGTTGGTAAAGCAACACATTGCTTTGTTTGGCGTTTGGTGTATTTGCTCTAGTGTAATAAATCAATGCATTTTCTATGTTTCCTTCACGTAGTTTTAGTCTGCCATTAGTAATGTTATAGTAGGTGTCTTTTTGATAGTCAGTACCAATAAAAGTAGGATGAAGTGTCTTTAGCTTTTCTTCTGCTGAAGTTAAATCGTTACACTTTGCTTTAAACTCAATGTTAGTGGGCATATTATAGGTTATAGTTCAACAACTTCAATTACTGCATCTATATTAATAACTCCAAATACATGAGGGAAAAGTTCTTGTACACTTGGAGCTAATTCGTATTTTAAAGTATTGGTAAGTTTATGTACATCAATTACCAATTTCAATAAATTATTTTGGCCGGCATAATATCTTTCTAAAACGCCAGCAACTTGCTCTTTTGTGCTACAATGTATAAATCCTTCAATTTCTAAAGAAGGAGCAGTATAAAACGAATTTTCAATTGCCTTTTCCCATTCTTGCTTTGTGGTGATATGATAGATTATATTTTCCATGTTAATTTTTTTCAAAATAAGATTTAATATTTTGAACATCCAAAAACTACTTTGGTTTTCCCCATTACAAAAATGTGTTCAACCTACAAAAAACTTTTACACACCGTTAATTTTTACATTTAATTAAGAAACAAAAATCAACCTTTGTGTTTATTACAAAATTTTTTAAATGAAACTAAAACTGTTTTGGTTAGTTGTTGTTAGCTTAATAGCAAGCTCAGCATTTTCACAAAGTACAAAAGCTTATAACGATTTTGATAGTGAATATAAAAAAGCCAAAGAACTGTTTCAGCAAGATGCATATAGTATTGCGTTTCCAATTTTTAAAGATTTATTACATGATATTAACCAGCAATTTAGTTTGCCAGTTTATATAAAAGAGGAATGCCAATTTTATACACTAGTTTGTGGCTTGGTGTTAGATGATGCTACTTATTTACAACCTGCCATACAATTCAGTAATTCATCAACCAGCAATGCTCATATTGAAAAAATTAATTTTTATATAGGTGAATATTATTTTAGAAAGAATGATTACATCAATACCATTAATTTTTTTAATAAAACAAGTATTGATAACCTAACCAACCTTCAAATTGCCACGATGAAGTTTCATAAAGGTTACAGTTATTTTACACAACAAAAGTTTAACGAGGCAAAGCCATTGTTTAATTCTATCAGACAAATAAAAACAGACCCCAACTACATCGATGCCAACTATTACTATGGTTTTTTGTGTTTTTACGATAAGCAATATTCCGAAGCTAAACAAGCATTTACTATAGTAGAGCAAACCAATACCTATAAAAATATTGTTCCATTTTACTTGGCTGAAATTTATTATTTTAATGGAGAAAGAGATAAGGCACTAACTTATGCAGAAGATGCCTTAAAACGTGGTAATCAGTTTTATACTTCAGAGTTAAATCAATTAGTTGGGCACTTAAGTTTTGATAAAAAAGAATATGCTAAAGCCTTGCCCTATTTAGAATATTACGTAAGTAAAAATGCAAAAGTAAGACGAGAAGATTTGTACGAATTGGCCTTTTGTTATTATGCTGCAAAAAATTATGTAAAGTGTATAGATGGGTTTAAACAGTTGGGTGGCAAAGAAGATAGCCTTGCACAAAATAGTATGTATTTACTAGCAGATGCTTATTTAAAAACAAATCAAAAAGCAAATGCACGTAATGCTTTTCTTTTTTGTTCTAGCAATTCAAGTAACGCTGTGCAAAAAGAAGTAAGTACGTTTAACTATGCAAAATTGAGTTACGAGTTGGGTTATTTAAATGTTGCATTAAAAGAGTTGCAAGCATTTTTAGTAGAATATCCTAAGTCTATTTATACAAACGAAACAAAAGAAATTATTGTTAGCACTTTAGCAAATACAAGCAATTTTAAAGATGCACTTAGTTTGTTTGAATCAATGAACGAAAAATCATTGTTGTTGCAAAAAATTTATCCAAGAATATTATACAGTAGAGCCGTAGAATTAATTAATGAACGACAAATAGACAATGCCAATTTATTATTGAACAAGTTATTGGCAGCTAACTTTAACGAAACTCAACTACAGTTGGCATATTTTTGGAAAGGTGAAATTGCTTATAGAAAAGATGATATTGAAGAGGCAATTTATTACTTCAGCAACTACTTACTAAATGCTCAAATAAATGGTGAAGTAAATATTAATAATGCAAAATATAGCTTAGGATATTGTTGGCTAAAAAAACAAAATTATAATAACGCACTACAAAATTTTGAGTACATCACCAAAACAATTTCCCCAACAAGTAGTGCCATAGAACAAGATGCTTATTTAAGAAGTGCCGATTGCTACTTTATGCTTAAGCAAATGTTAACTGCACAAAAATTATATGATAATGTAATTAATAGCAATTCAAAATCTGCAGATTATGCCATGTACCAAAAAGCTTTAATAGCAGGAGCATTAAATAAGCCAAATGAGAAAATAAGTTTGTTGGAAAGTATAGGTACCATTTATCCTAAATCTTTATTAATAGGCGATGCTAATTTAGAAATTGCAACAGTGCACATGTCAAACGAAAAGTTTGATAAAGCTATTGAACCTTTACAAAATATTTTAAGATTAAAGGGAACTGAAAATATTGAGCCACAAGCTTATTTAAAATTAGGGGTGTCTTATTTTAATTTAGATAATAACGACGAAGCTTTAAATTACTTTAGTACATTATCAAAAAAATATCCAAATACCACTGAAAGTGATGAAAGTATTGAATACATCAGAAACATATTTGTAGAAACGCAAAAGCCTGAAGAGTTTGTGAGTTTCATGAAAAAATATGGAAAGCCAATTACTTACAGTGAAGCAGATAGCATTACTTACAAAGCTGCTATCATAAGCTATGATAAAAAAGATTATGCCGCTGCAACTAAAGGCTTTGAAAATTACTTAAAAACTTATGCCGATGGCAAGTATTATTTAGAAGCTAATTTTTTGTTGGCCGAAATTTTTGTATCAAATAAAGATAATATTTCTGCCTTAAAATACTATGAAACATTAGCGGCAAAAACACCTAATAAGTATGGTGAAAGAAGTTGTTTACAAGCTGCACGAATTTATTATTTCGATGTAAAAGATATTGCAAAAGCCGAGCCTTATTTCATCAAAGCAAAGCAATTAAGCACCCTTCAAGAAAATAAGTTAGAAGCTATGCGAGGTTTGCTAAGATGCCAATATCGCTTACAAAAAATGGTGGAAGCTTTGCCAAATGCCAAAGATTTATTGTTAGAAAAAAGCATAGCTAGTGACGATAAAATGATGGCACTTACTATTGTTGCCAAAAACAATCAAACAGAAAATAAACTCGACGAAGCCTTTAAAAATTTCAAAGAAGTAACAAGCATCGGCAAATCTGAGTATAGTGCTGAAGCGAGTTATAGAATGGCCGAAATTTTAGTGCTGCAAAATAAACTAACCGAAGCCGAAAAAGCTGCATTCGATTGTATTAAAAAGTATGGCAGCTACGAAATTTGGGTTACAAAAAGTTATTTGCTTTTGGGCGACATATACTTTAAGCAAAAAGATTGGTTTAATGCTGAAGCTACTTATAAAAGTATCATGGAGAATGCAACAATCGAGGCTATAAAAAAAGAAGCCGAGCAAAAACTACTGCAAGTAATTGCCGAAAAAAATAAAGCCAGCCAAATCGAAAACAATTTATAATGTGTAAACTAGCCGAAATGACAAAAAAAATCATCACCATATTAATACTTGCTTTGCTGTTACAGAATAATGATGCAACAGCACAAAGAAGAAGAAGTAGCAAACAAGCTAGTTCAAAAAAATCAAGCAGTAAATCAAGCAGTAAAAAAAGCCGAGCCAAAGCTGCTACAAGGTCAAGCAAAAAAACAAGTGACAATAATGTTGCAACTACTGCCTCTTCAGAGGTTTTGGAGCTTTCTAAAGATACCTTAAAGCCAGGTGTAGTAACCATTACATCTAGTTATAAACCTACATTAAGAGGTGCTGCAAAAATTAATTTCACTGCTAGCCCAACTGTTATCGATACCAATAGATTTACTTTAAACTATAGCATTCCAGCACAGAATTTGTTTTTTAGTTATCAACCTGTTCCTATAAAACCCATTTCGTTGGTAAACGATTCTTCTTTAATTTGGGTAAATAAAAACTATGTAAAATTGGGGTATGGTAACTTTTCTACACCTTTTGTTGATGCTGCTTTTTCATTTGGTCATCCTTCAAAAACAATATATACAGTACAAGCTAATTATGTAAGTAGTAAGGCCGATGTACCTTTTATGGAATTTACAAAAGCTAGTATTAAGGCTAATGCAAAGATTAATAGTTTAAAAAACGAATCAACACTTGGTTTACATTACAACCTTTCGCAACAATTTAGATATGGTATTAATGGAGGTATTTTTACTCCAGATTTACTAAGAAACAATTTTAATACTATTGGTGTTTTTGGATCTTTAAAAAGCAAAACGCCAAATGAAAAAGGTATAAGTGTTAACCCAACCATTAAGTTAGATTTATTCTCTGATAATAAAAATGGTTCAGAAATTAATGCTTATGTCAATGCTCCAATACATAAACTATTAAACGATAACTTTTCTTTGCAATTAGGGGTAATGGCTGATGTTGCAAGCTTTTCTAATACGGCTTCTCAAAAATTAAGTACAAGCATTGTTGGTGTACAACCAAGTGTTGCTTATAACTCAAAATCTTTCATTATAAAGGCAGGTTTGTATCCTACATGGAGCAACAGTGAATTTGCATTGATGCCAAATATTTTTGCCGAAACCAATCTTTTGAGCGAAAAGTTTAAGTTTTTTGCAGGATGGCAAGCTAACTTCACAAAAAATAGTTACCAAAATTTAGCTACTATTAATCCATTTATAGTACAACCTACATTGTTGCAAAATACAAAACTTAATGAGCAATTTGTTGGGTTTAAAGGCAGTTTAAATGCACACATTAGTTTTAAAGCTCAGGTTGGCTTACAAAACTTTAGCAATATGGCATTGTTTATAAACGATTCTACCAATTTAAAATCACAAGATTTTTTAGTTGTTTATGAACCGTCTCTTTCTGCATTAAATATAAGTGGCGAGGTTAATTATACACTGCAAGAAAAGCTAAGTATAGCTGTAGCTGCTAAAATTACACAGTTTACTCAACAACAGAAGTATGATAAAGCATTTGGATTTATGCCTTTAGAGTTAAGCGGTTTTGCTAGATATAAACTGTTTAAAGATTTGCAATTAAAAGCCGATGTGTTCTTTTTTGGAGGTAGTCCTTATAGAACAAAAACTTTACAGTCTGATAGATTAGCTGCAGGTATTGATGTAAATGTAGGAGCGGAGTTTGCCGTATTAAATAAATTGAATGTTTGGTTGCAAATCAATAACTTGTTAAATAGCCAATATCAACGTTGGAATCAATACAATGTTTTGGGTTTAAACCTTGTGGGTGGTGTAAGGTTTGTATTTTAGTAGTAAACAACAGTATAAACTTAAAACTCAATTAATACAGTACATCCACTAGTTCTTAAAGTTTATGTTTACAGTATAGCCAAGTGGTTGATAATACTGTTGAATAATTTTACGTACCCCTTCTTGCGATTGTTGAATATAAGCTGCATTGTTTTGTAAGCTATTTTGCACTTCATCATACAATTGCTTTTGTGCAGTTGCAAAATTATCTAGTGAAGTAGACCTGAATATACCTGTTTGATTCATAGTCGATAGCTTATCTAATTGCAATTGCACACTCATCAAACTAGCTTTGGGTAAGTTTATTTCTATGGTTTTATTGGAGCTTGAAATGTTTATTTGTTGACTATCAATTTTTACCCCATAAATGGCACTATAAGGAATGGTAATTTGCAACGTATTTTCTGAGAAATATTTCTTAACCGATGTAAGCCAATCATTGGTTTGGTTATTAAAATTAGAGATTTTAACTGTGGTATTTCCTTCTACTTTTAAAGTAGCTAAAGCTGCAATTTCTTTTACCAATTGAATGTTGTTTACAACTTGTTGCTGAATAACATTGCCACCTTGCTGCTTGCCCAAAAAGTAACATGCAACAGCAAGTAAAATACTTAATAATAAAACTAGCTTAGTGTACTTCATTTAAGATTAAAAATATTCAATAAAATAAATTAATAGCCAGCCTTTGCACCACCAATATTTTCAATAGGATGCCAAGTGGTTTTAATTTCTTGAGTATCCATAATAAAATAAGGGGTTTCAGCTTCTGCTGTATGCCATTTTACTTTATCATAAAATACCACTCGTTTTAAATTTAGTGCAGCTTTTTCTTGAATAAGTTTTTTGTGTTCTGTTTGTGCTTCACAATAAATAATAGCATTAATATCCATGTGATCGGCAAAGTACTTTACTAATTCAGTTTGTTTTCCAGTTAAAATATTTACAACGCCACCCGGTACATCACTGCTATTCAATACTTCTGCAAAAGTTACCCCACATAAGGGTTTAGTTTCGCTTGCTAATACCACACAAGTATTTCCTCCTGCAATTACAGGTGCAATTACACTAACTAATCCTAGTAAAGAAGTTTGCTGAGGGGCAATAATACTTACCACACCAGTTGGTTCGGGTACTGAAAAGTTGAAATGTGATGACGCTACAGGATTAATACTGCCCATTACTTGCTGAAACTTATCGCACCAACCTGCATAATAAATTAGCCTATCAATGCTAAGATTTACTTCTTCTTCAGCTTGTGCTTTAGTGGCGTCTTGCTTTATTAATTCTTCAATAAATTGTGCTTTTCTACCTTCTAGCATTTCTGCTACACGATATAATATTTGGGCTCTGTTAAATGCAGCTCTTGCACTCCATCCACCAAATGCAGCACGTGCAGCACCAACAGCATCTCTTACATCTTTTCTGCTGCATAAACACATATTAGCCAATTGCTCGCCTGCTTTATTAGTTGCCATATAATATCTTCCACTTTCAGTTCTTGGAAACTGACCACCTATATAAATTTTGTATGTTTTTAGTACTTCCAATCTAGTCATGATATATTATTTGAATAAACTGTTTATTATCTGAATGTAAATGTAGTATAAATAGAGAAGAAAATGAACTATGTAGCGATTAATCTACGTCCTTTAAAAGGGTAAAATTATAAAAGCCTTGCAGCTACGAACACTGCAAGGCTTGTTTGTTTTTAGTGTTTACAGAACTTTATTCTTCCTCTTTTTTTTGTTGGTCGTCGCTGCTAGTAGTAGCCTGACTAACTGCACTTGCTATACCACCTGCTACGGCCAAGTAACCTGCAATTTGTACTACAGTTGCAGGTAAAGCAATAGGTGCTGTAATAATAGCTCCACCCACTGCTGCTAATACTAAACCTATGTTTCTTATCTTTTTAAAGAAATTAGGCGTTGGACTTTGTACTCTTTCTTTTATACTCATGATTTTGTTTTTAATTATTGTAATTT
>JBMLOR010000009.1:0-1130 GCA_049242865.1 Chitinophagaceae bacterium
ACATAAATTACGGCATCAGCAAATTGATTAATGGTAAATGTATCACTTACTAAACCAACTGGTGCAGAGTCTACTATAACAAAATCATAAGTTTCTTTTAAGCTATCAAACAATGTTTTCATGTGTTCTCCAAGCATCAACTCAGATGGATTTGGTGGTATGGGGCCACAGCCATAAATATGCATATTAGGATATTCCTCCATAGTAAAATACAAATCATCCAATTTTTTAGTTTGTCCACTTAAATAATTACTTATACCTAAATCTTTTCGTTGCAACCCAATATTTTTAATAATTCTTGGCTTACGTAAGTCGAATTCTAAAATAGCAACTTTTTTACCAGTAATAGCCAACACTGCACCAAGGTTTAAGGATACAAAAGATTTTCCTTCTCCACTTATAGATGAAGTTACTAATACTACTTTATTATTTCCTAATACAAATTGTAAATTGGTTCTTATAATTCTAAATTGTTCCGAAATAATACTTCTGCTTTTTTGTGAAACCACAAATGCTTTTGTATCTTCGTAATGGCCCACTTCTCCAACAAATGGAGCCTTGGTTTTTTTACTTATATCTTCTCTTGTAGTAACTTTATCGTTTAATAGTGTGCGTAGATAAATAAATATAACTGGTATTAATAAACCTGCTAATATTCCAAATAATCTAATTCTTGAAGGTTGAGGTTCTATAGGATTTTTAGGTGTAGTTGCCGAATCTATTTGTTGGTAATTTGAGGTAGTAGATGCAGAAGTAACCATTGTTTCTTCTCTTTTTTGCATTAAATACACATAAATAGCTTCTTTTATTGTACCTTGCCTACCAATACTCTTCATTGTTTTTTTAGATGCTGGTAAGGTTCCGAATAATGACTTTAATTCGGCATCTTTACTTTTTAATTTTGCTAAAGTTTCGCTTAAATCGTTTCTATAATCTTTTGCTCTTTTTATAATTGCAGATTTAATTTCTTCGAGATTAGCTTTTTGCCTATCCAATATCTCACTTTTTGCAGCATAAGTATTTGCATCAGAGGTATATTGTAATTGTGCTTTGTTATATTCAGTAATAAATCCTACTAAAATGGGATCATCGATACCCAAAAAGCTTGGAACAATTTTTTCGTTGTTTTT
>JBMLOR010000010.1:0-5974 GCA_049242865.1 Chitinophagaceae bacterium
TGGTAGTTTGTGTTCTACAAACTGTTGTAGTTCCTGTTATAGCTGCTATTGTTGGTAACGCATTTACTGTTACAGCCCTAGTTACTGTTGTTACACAACCATTTGCATTAGTAACTGCATAGCTTATTGTTGCGGTTCCAGCGGTTATTCCTGTAATTACACCACTTGAATTTACTGTTGCAATAGATGTATTTGAAGAACTCCATACTCCTCCAGGAGTTGTACTTGCAAATGTTGTTGTACCAGTTGCACAAACAGTTTGTGTACCTGTTAAAGCAGCCACTACAGGTAGTGCATTTACGGTAACTACGATTTCTTGTACTGGTCTACAAGTTGTACCAGCATCTGGATTTATAATAGCATAAACATAATAAGTAATAGGTGATGCTGTTGCATTAGGGAAGTCAGAACTATTCCAAACATAAGTTGCAGTTCCACTTGCAGGAGTAACAGTTGAAATTGCTGTACCTGCATATATGTTAGCTAATTCTGTTGGTGTTGCATTTGCTCCAGCTATTTGATCACTTGTAAATCTTACGAATCTAATTCCATTTGCTGTAGTTGAGCTTGTACTTACAGTGATGTTTGAACCACTATTTCCTATACAAATTGCTTGAGCTGCACTTGGATTAGTAATAGTTGCACAACTATATATTCCAAAATTTGAATTTGGAATATCTGAACCATTAATAGTAATTGGTAAGCTACCATTTATACTACCATCATTTCCTGAACCACTACCAATATTTTCTCCTGTATAAACCCAACCCGCAGGTAATGCAATTGCAGGAGCAGCAGTACCTTGCACACCAGCATTAATACTTAATTGTAAAGTATAGTTTCCATCACCAATTGCAGATAAACTATATGTTCCATCTGCTGCTACAGGTGCTGTTGCTAGAACATTTCCATTTGCATCAACTAAATTAATATCCAAAGCCCCACTTAAATTTGTTCCAGTACCATTTACAATATTGTCGGTTAACCCATTAACATCGTTAAATACATTACCACTAATTGTTA
Source organism: Chitinophagaceae bacterium (assembly GCA_049242865.1). GTDB lineage: Bacteria > Bacteroidota > Bacteroidia > Chitinophagales > Chitinophagaceae > CAIVPM01. Next base: position 1,024 of record JBMLOR010000010.1, read on the forward strand.
CAGGTTTATTCATACTTACACTAACTGTAAAATTATCTCCAGCATTTACAGCATTACTGCTCCAAGCAGTTCCTCTACCATCACCCTTTACAAATACTCTAAAGGTAACACTTGTAATGTTGGTTCCATTTACTCTTACACTTCCACACGCTGCACCACTTCCACAGGCAAAACTTAATGTTGAAGCACTGTTTGAAATAACTCCTGCACCACTAACAGCAAATTCGCTTGTACCAGACAAACGAGTTAGTGTAGTTGAAGTTCCTTGAAGTTCCATTTCTGTGGAAAATCCTTGAATATTTGTTCCACCAAAATTTATATTACCCCCTAAACCCGAAATATGCAACACTGGGTTGCTTACTGGCCTATTAAAATTAAAAGTTAAATCTCCGTAGTAAAATCTTCCGTTTAAAGTTGAATTGTTAATAAACAAAGGATATACACTGTTATAGAAATAAAATGCATGATTTACAGCAACATCAATTCCTGTGCCTGCAGTTCCTGTAGGGTTTGATGTGAAGTTTCCATTAGCAGGTGAAGCAATAGAATTTATTGTATTAAATACAGGCATACTTACTGCACTACTTGCAAAGCTATTTGCTGTGGCTCCATACATCATAGCAGTTCCTGTGCTTATCACTGATGTAGGAATTGCAGTAAATTGCTGATTGCTTAAAGTAGCAGTTACTGTAATAGTAGGTGTAAATGCTGCAAAAGTACTGCCAGTTGTATTTTCTAACTTAGTAGCAGTTTGATTGCTTATAGTAGCACCATTACTAATACTGCCCATACTACCACTACTTAACTCTAGTTGTGTTTGTGAATGCAGTTTGCTACTAACTAAAATTACTGCTAAAAAAGTTAAAAGTTTTTTGAATGTTAAGGGTAATCTTACTTTCATTACTTAAAATTTACGGATTTATATGAGTTATTTTAATGTAAACAATATACTTCTCTCAAAGGGACTCATTTTGCTATAACGTTTTTTGAAAAAGAAAATTGTTTTAATTTTTGTTTTAATAATTATTTAATTGAATTTCTATAAAAAATTTCATCAACTACTTGGTCGGGGGTTAATAGTTATAAGTAGCGTTACACTATTTACACAATTATTTGAATTTGTAATTGAATAAGTTATAGTTGTTGAACCAGCTACTAAAGCAGTAACTTCTCCCACTGAATTAATAGTTGCAACAGAAGGATTAGATGATGACCATGTGCCACCTGGTGTATTATTAGTTAAACTAATTGTACCTCCAACAAACGTGATATTAGAACCATTAATCGCTGAAATAATTGGCAAAGGATGTACAATAACATTCATAGTATCTGTACAACCAGCAGAAAAAATAAAGCTATAAGTGCCAGATGCTGCGTTCGAAAAACTAGCAGTGGCTATACCATTTGTAGTATTACTTAATGTTGCTCCTGCTGAATTTAAAGGAAATGCCGTCCAAGAAGTTCCGGCTGTTGGGCTTCCTGTAAGTGTAACTGTATTACCAGCACAAATTGCTTGATCAGTTCCTGCATTTGGTTTTGGATTAATGGTAACCGTTGCAGATTGTGGCGTTGAACCACAAGTATTTGAAATACCAACAACGCTGTAGTCGCCATTAGTAGTTGGCGAATATGTTTGTGCAGTTGCACCATTTATGGCAATACCACTTTTATACCATTGATACGAAGAAAATCCACCTTGTGCAGTAAATGTTGAAGGCAAACAATTTGATGAAACTGCAGGTGGTGGCATTACACTTGAAATTGAAGAAATAAATGCAGACATTGAATACCCTGCACCACTTTCAATTAAAGCAACATTGATTCTTGCATTCACTATAAATCTAAGATTAGCGGGATTTCCTAACTGAGTATTTGTGTATCTAATAATATAAAAGCCTGTTGTTCCTATTTGTGTTCTTGCCCCTACAATACTTTCTAAATCGGTTCCATTAAAATAAACTTTTGCTGTATCACTTTGTATAATAACATAACCAAAATATGGAAAAACCGAATTATTGCCATTTACATTATTTAAAAATTGATTAGTTTGTACATCGAACGAACCAGAACAATTACTTAATGGTGGTTGTACAATCATATCAATTTCACAACCATCTGCCGAACCTGTAAATACTGCAACAGGACTAGATGAACTTATATAAGATGAAGTGTAAGCATTTACACCATCTCCATTATTTATAGTTACAAAATCTCCAGCATTTGCCAAAGTATATGAAGTTGTAATATTTGTGTTAGGCACTGTTACACTCACAGTTGTACCAGCCTGAGTTGCTACAATGGTTGAACGTTCGTAGCCACTATTTCCTCTACTACGAACAGCTACATAAGTAGTTCCTAATAAAGAAACTGGTATTACTTGACTTTGTACACCATCGCCACAACCTGAAGTAGCATCTACTCGCATTCCAGAATTTACTACTATATTACTACTACTTGTTACTAGGCTTCCTAGTGGTGCATTAAACAAAAAACTTTGTCCTGCATTTAGTGTAGTTAATAATGTGCCATTAAGTGATACTGTAGTATTATTATTTATAGCCATTACACTATACAAAGCCTTACCATTTTCTCCTGAGTAGCATGTACTTCCTGTAACATCAGCATAATATCCAACTCTAAATGCAGTACCTAAACCCTGATCTCCCAAACTAGTAAAAGCTGAGTTACCTTTTTGAACACATGCATTTAAGTCACCTGGCGTTGAACCATTTATGGTATAATTATCTGAAGCAATATTTCGTACTTGAACACCAATAGGGGTATTTGCTGAAATGATTAATCCTTGTCCACTTAAAACAGTTCGCGAAGTATTAGCAACTGCATCGAGTGCTGTAAATCTATATCTTAAAGGAGAGCCAGCCACAGTAGTTAAAGAATTTGAAATTACAGTTCCGTTACTTGAGCTTATTGTAACAACTACAGATGTTGTACTTAAAGTTGTAATTACTAATTCATTATATCTATTAAAATATTGCCAAGGAGATGGTGCAATGTAATGGGTAGTAGTATACTGTGCTTTAGAAAAAAGCATCAATAAACTTCCAACAACAATCAGTATTATCCTAAAAGCCTTCATTGAATTTAACCCAGTTTACACTATCTAAAAATTAAGGTACAGGTATTGGATAATAATGAATACTCTATTAAAAATAGTTTACCAAACAATAACGATATATTAATTAAAATATTGTGATGCAACTAAAAAAATTCAAACCCAAGTTTAAAAAGGAAGTGTTTAAATTGGAATTAAGTATTACTTTTAGTAGCGTTGACAGCTACAATTTATTGCTACTAGAAATTTAAACAAACTTTATTTAATTGCTCTTTAATGGTGGTAGAAACCCTTAAAATTTGGAGCTAGCCCCCTTTATTATTATTGGACATTAGTTTATTAAGAAGAGACAATAGAGGATTAATAATTTTAGTTGATGAAATTTGCAAGCTCTAAAAAGCAATGGCAATCATTTTTTTAATATTAAAATTTGCAAAATGCTTTTGTAGAATTATTCTCTAAATTTTTTAAAGTTTCTCCATCTTCAAAAATTAAAAAGAACAATCAAAAAATTAGATACTGTATCAAATATGTTGAATAAACAAGTAATTTCTTGGCTAGAGAAAATATTATTGATGTTAGTTATTTAATAAATTGTAACTCGTGATTTTAAATTAATTCATACAAGTTCTTGTACTATACAAAATTTAAATAATTGTATTGTTTATTTAAAATATCTAAATCATTAGCTCCCAACCATTTATTTAATATGGTTGCATACACATCTTTAAAATCTATCTCGTGTTTTAAATCTCCATCTTGAAGATTGGTCAAATTTGGCATAGCATTTAATAATCCTTTTTGTTTTAAACCACCGCCAAGTAGCATCATATTGTTTGCTGTACCATGGTCGGTTCCACCACTTCCATTTTGAGCAACACGACGTCCAAATTCACTAAAAGACATTAACAACACATCGTTAAAACGTTGGTTATCTTTTAAGTCTTTTACAAAAGATGCTAAGGCTTCATTAATTTCTTTGAACAATCTTTGTTGCTGTCCTAATTGGTTTACATGAGTATCAAAACTACCAACACTAACATAGTAAACACTTGTATTTATATCGCTAAATATTAAAGAGGCAATTGTTTTTAAACTCTTTCCCAATTCGGTTGCAGGATAAACTGTTTTTGTAGGATGCAAATTATTTTGTTTATAAATGTAAGCAGCACTACTTAATGTACTTGCCATGGTTTTATATAAATAATCAACTGGAGCTTCTTCATGGTTTTCATGGCTTGAGCTAAGTTCTTTAAAATAATTTACCTGACTACTTCTAAACAATTTTTGTGGATCTTTGAAAGCCAATCCCTTTTCTTTATTTCCTTTTAAAGCTAAGCTTAAAATGTCATCAATTTCTAATGCTTGTGTTGGTTTATCACAACCACTACATTGTGCATCTAAATATCTACCAAGCCAACCAGAATTGATATACTCTTTACTATCACTTGCACTATGCCAAATATCCATACTTCGAAAATGACTTCTATCAGGATTAGGATAACCAACACTATTTAAAATTGCAGCTCCACCATCATGAAACAAATCTGCAATTGCTTTAAGTTCTGGATGAATACTTACTTCATCTGTTAATGAAATTGCTTTAGATTTTTCAATACCTAACTGTTTTCTTTCTCTATAATAAATATCGTTGGTTACTGGTATTATAGTATTTAACCCATCGTTTCCTCCACTTAATTGCAAAACCACTAAAACCTTGTTGCCTGGTGGCACAAATGCCATGCTCGAGCTTCCTTCAAATGCTTTTAAAAACTTAGGTAACATAAAACTTGCAGATGCTAATGCTCCTGTTTGAAGAAATGATTTTCTAGATAATTTATGCATGATATTTACAATTTACGATGTACGATTTAAGAT
>JBMLOR010000010.1:6074-13013 GCA_049242865.1 Chitinophagaceae bacterium
TTAGCATAATTGATATTCAGGCGTGCTCATCAAAGCCACAGCAACAGTTTTTATGTATGCTTCTCGGCTAGATTTATCTGCTTCTTTTTCTACAACTTCATTTTTTATTTTTTCACCAGCAATGGGCAAAATAGTTTGCTTTAAAATGGGCAGTAAATCTTCTCTTTTTACATTGGCAAAAGGCAACATAAAATTTTCCCAATTTATGGTTGTATTAATTTTAAATCCTCTGTTAGCAAAATTTTTTAATACTTTTTTTATTTTTTCTTCCTTCATTCCCATTTGTACATCATCATCAGATTTTGTGCTGATATTAATAGTTTCATCGTCTTTTATTAATCTTGGAAGTTGCAATCTAAACATCAGTGTACTGCTATCTATCCAATTTGTGCCACCAGGCCAACCTGCAACATTTGGTGGATAAAACAATACTTGCCCTAAAGCCCTTTGAATGATGAGCTGAGTTTGTGGTTGATCAATTTGTAGATTAAAAATTTTTCTTATACCAACTATTAATTCTATGGGCGATTTTATTTTACTGCTGATGTTTTTTTCAGCATAAAACCAATCACTAGTAAAAATATCTTTCAATAAAGCTGAAATATCATAGTTGTTTTTATAAAATCTTGCTGCCAACCAGTCTACATTTTTTGAATCAACAACTTCATTCACAAAAAATTTATAAATTTTTTGTGCAATAAAAACTGCAGTTTGTTTTTGTTGTAAAATAATGTTTAAAATATCGTCGCCAGTAAATTTTCCTGTTTGTCCTAAAAAAGTTTTTTCGCCATCATCATGTATAAACTGTCTAAACTCAAACTCTCCTTTTTTATTAAATCCCCAACCAGTAAAGGCTCTTGCAGCTTCTTTAATATCTTGTTCTGTATAGTTGCCTCTGCCCATGGTAAACAACTCAAGCACTTCTCTTGCAAAATTTTCATTTGGTTTTCGCTTTCTGTTTTGCTGATTGTTTAAAAAACCGAGCATACTAGCACTTTTACTTACTGCAATTAATAAATCTTTAAAATTACCTAAAGCATTTTTCCTAATAGCATGCAAAAGGTTTTGTTGAAAAATAATATTTACATCTCTACAAGCAAAATGCCCATGCCAAAACAAACTCATTTTTTCTCTTAAAACAGCCTTGCTATTAACCATTTCATCGAGCCATTTAATGTTTAAAGTTTTTAGATCTTCTCTCGACTGTTCTCTAATAAATTTTTTGGTATCGTTATCTGGTTCTGTTTTTTTTAGCACATCCATCATTGTGGCACTTTCTACACCTGCTAAAATATCTTTTAACCGTTGATGTGCAACATCAATGGCTTGTACAGGTTGAGCACTATCACGAACCAATGTTTGAAATAAATCTTTAGGTTTGGTAGTTTTTATACTTGAAATGTTTGTAGCACTTATTCCAAAACCAGCCCTGCTTAATAAGTGCTGATTTTTTATTTGTAATGATACTGCCATAACAATTATTTTTTTTGTACGACAATATAAAGATTATTTAGTTTAATTTGAGTAAAAACATTTACTCAACTCACAATTATTTTTAAAATGGTATAACAACTTAATAGTAAATTGAATGTACAACACCGATGAAATTTTTGAGCAAAATTTTTAAAAAGCTAAGGCCTTTTGCTTTTTTGCATCAACACAAATTTTTCGAATTGTGATAGAGAAAAACTACTCAAGTTTTGCTCTTTAGTTAATGTAGTTTTTTGGGCAGCTAAAACCCCATATCTGCAATCATCAAACCCGTCAATATTATGTGCATCAGGATTAATGCTTATTAATACTTGCTTTTGTAGTGCATAGTCAATAAACTTCCAATCCATATCTAATCTTCTAGGGTGTGCATTTAATTCAATTACTACATTATTTGCTGCACAGGCATCAATTATTTTATAATGATTTATAGGATAGCCATTTCTTCCTAAAAGCAATCTACCAGTACAATGCCCAAGTATGGATGTATAAGGATTTTCAATAGCTTTAATTAATCTAAACATAGCCTTGTCTTCTGTCATATTTAAATTACTATGTATCGATGCAATTACTACATCAAATAATGCTAAAATATCATTTTCATAATCCAAATTTCCATCACTTAAAATATCACTTTCAATGCTTTTAAAAATTTTAAAATTTCCTAATGCTTTGTTTAGCGATTCAACTTCATCGTGCTGTGCCATTACTTTTTCTACACTTAGCCCTTGGGCATAAAATGCAGTTTTACTGTGGTCGCTTATTACTAAATATTCGTAGCCTTTTTGTTTAGCAGCAGTTGACATTTGTTGCAAAGTATGAGCACCATCACTCCAAGTACTATGGCTATGAATTATGCCCTTAATATCTAAAAACTCAATAGAGTTTGGTATTGCATTAGCTTTTGAAAGTTCAACAAATAATGGATTTGCCCTTTGGCAAGGTTTAATAAATTGTAAATTGTAGGCATTAAATAAATTTAATTCATCAGCAAAACTTTGGTTCACATTAAAGCTAGTTTGCTTCAAAAATTCTTTATAAAAATCTTCGCTACAACTTTTTACAAATTGAGTTACTACAAAGTTTTGTTTGGCACATAAATAAAAAACCAAAAGTATATTTTCCTTTCCTTTAAAAACTATTTCATTATTATTTTCTTCCTCAACTTCATATCCATTAGGAGTTAAAAAACTTTTTAACTGTTGGGCAGAAATAGTAGTTGTAAATTCAATTTTATTCAACACATCTTCTTGCCTTAAAAAAGCTCCTGTAAGTTCAGTTAATTCTGCAGCAAATGCATTTTTAAAAGCCATTACAAAAGCTTGGGCATAAGGTTCAGCTTGGGCATACAAATAGTTGCCCAAAGTGCCCAAATAAAATTCAATGCTTTCTCTAATACTTGCCTGTGATTTTTCGCCAAAACCTTTGTAATTGGTTAACCTGTTTTCGTTGCAAGCATATAATAATTCTGCAATACTTTCAATTTGCATTTCTTTCCATACAATAGCAATTTTTTTTGGTCCTAGCCCTTTAATGTTTTGCAGCATTTCTAAAACTCCATCTGGAGTTTTAAGTAAATAATCTTGCAATACAGATAAACTTCCATTTTGCAATTGCTCTATAACTTTTTCACCAACACTTTTGCCAATTCCTCTAATAGAGAATATTTTTTCTTGAGGAAGTTCTGTAATTTCAGTTGGCAAATTTTCAATTGCAAAAGCTGCATTAGCATAAGTTTTAGATTTAAAATTATCTGCATCATGAATATCAATTAATTTCGATAGCAAAGAAAAATTATCGGCAATTTGGGCGTTTGTCATGATACAAAAGTAAGTTGAATTTGTTATTTTGATAATTAGCCAATTCAACAATCAGCTAATTGAAGAATAGTAAATAATCTACTTTTTAAGATTCATCAATCAATAAACAAAAATTAGTACATAAGCTAATTAGCACATTAGCTAATTGTGGAATTGCAGAATTGGCTAATTCTTTTACTTTTGCAAAATGTTACCTAATTTTTTATCAGATTTATTTAAAAATCAATCGTATAATCCTAATAACTTTTTTCTAATTGCTGGTCCTTGTGTTGTAGAAAGTGAAGAAATTGTAATGGAAATTGCCGATAGCGTTAGCAATTCTTGCAAAAAACTTGGTATTCCTTATGTTTTTAAAGCTAGTTATAGAAAGGCCAACAGAACTAGTGCTTCATCGTTTACTGGTTTAGGTGATGACATTGGCTTAAATCTTATAAAAAAAGTAGGTACAACTTATAATTTACCAACCACAAGCGATGTTCATGCACACGAAGAATGTGCCATTGCTGCTCCTTTTATTGATATTTTACAAATTCCAGCATTTTTGTGTAGGCAAACTGATTTATTGCTTGCTGCTGCTGAAACTGGCAAAATTGTAAATGTAAAAAAAGGCCAATTTTTAAGTGGCCCATCCATGAAATTTGCTGTTGATAAAATTAAAAAAGCTGGCAATAACCAAATCATGCTTACTGAGCGTGGCACTACTTTTGGCTATCAAGATTTAGTGGTTGATTATAGAAATATTCCTTGGATGCAAGAGCATCAAACCCCAGTAATTATGGATGTTACCCATAGCTTACAACAACCTAACCAAACAAGTGGCATTACAGGAGGTAATCCTCAACTTATAAGCACTATTGCAAAAGCAGCTATTGCAGTTGGTGCAAATGGATTATTTATTGAAACACATCCTAAGCCTAGCGAAGCTAAAAGTGATGGAGCAAATATGTTACAGCTGCAACATTTAGAACCTTTATTGGAACAATTGGTAAAAATTAGAGCTAGTATTATCTAATTTTCCATTTTACGCCTCATTTACTGTAATAAATCCTTTGTAATAGCTACTACCTAAAGCAGTAGCCCTTACTTTTGCACCCTCAAAAAATAAAGTTTAAAAATTTAATAATGAAGCTGGATAAGAATACCGTAATTGGTACAGTGTTGTTGGTAATATTATTTGTAACCATGTTTTGGTACAACAATAAACAACAAAATGCTTACGCCGAATATCAACAAAAAATAAAAGATAGCACTGCAAAAGCCGAAGCTATTAAAGCAAAAAATCAAGCAAATACCCCATCGGTAATTGAGCAAAAAAAACTTGATAGTGCAAAAAATGCTGCTAAAGCTGGTACGCTTATAAATGCTATAAATGGCAAAGAAGAGTTAACTGTAATTGAAAATAATTTAGCTAAATATTACTTTAGCAACAATGGTGGTGTTATAAAATTTGTTGAACTTAAAAAGTACAAAAGTTTTGATAGCAGCTTAGTAAAACTTGGTACAGATAACGACAAGCTTGGCTATAAAATTAATACTGGCAATAACAATGCTGTTGCTACCAACGAGTTAAGTTTTACAAAAACTTCTATCGAAAAATTACCAAATGGCGACCAAAAAGTTATTTATGCTTTACAAGATAGCACAGGTAATGCTATTACACATGAGTACATTGTTAAGGCTGATGCTTATATGGTTGATTGGAATATAAATGTTAACAACCCTGCAAAATATTTCACCAATAACCAACTTAACTTTTTTTGGAAAAGTAGCACCACTCAACACGAAAGAAGTGCCAAATACGAAAAACAACAAGTTAGCAACATTTGCTTTTTAGAAAACAAAGAGTTTGATTACATAAGCAGCAACCTAAACCACAAATTCGAAAAACCTTTGGGTTGGATGAGTGTGGTACAACAATTTTTTAACACAACATTAGTTGCAAAAAATGAGTTTAAAACGGGTGAAGTTAACTGGAACAGAACTCCAGAAGATAGCAATAAAGTATTAGCAAATATTGATGCTGTATTCAGTACAACATTACCCACTGCTAATACTATTAGTTTTCCAATGCAAATGTATTTTGGGCCAAACGACTTTAACATCTTAAAAAAACAAGAGCCTGCCGAAATGGAACGTATCATAAATTTTGGTAGAGATATGTATGCTTTTGTACGCCCAATAAATAAATTCATCATCATGCCTGTGTTCAACTTTTTATCGAGCATGATAAGTAATTATGGGTGGGTTATTTTATTGCTTACAGTTTTAATTCGTTTAATTACTGCTCCTTTAATGTATGGTAGTTATGTAAGTGGTGCTAAAATGAAAGTTTTAAGACCCGAACTCGACACTATAAAAAAGAAGTTTGGAGATGATCAACAAGGTTTTGCAATGGAGCAAATGAAATTGTTTAGAGAAGCTGGTGTAAACCCTTTAGGTGGCTGCATTCCAGCCCTTTTACAAATTCCAATTTTCTTTGCATTGTATAGCTTTTTTAATAGTGCTATTGCATTAAGAGGAGAAGCATTTTTATGGAGTAAAGATTTAAGTAGCCACGACGAAATTTTAACCTGGGGCTTTAATATTCCTGGCTTAGGTAGCCATTTAAGTTTATTTACAATTACTGCCGTGCTTACAAGTTTTTTAATAAGCATATACAACATGGCAAGTACGCCAACGCAAGATAATCCTGCGTTAAAATACATGCCTTACATTTTCCCTTTCATTTTATTTTTTGTATTTAACAATTTACCATCAGCACTTACTTGGTACTACACAGTTAGTAATGCTATTACTTTATTGTTGCAATTTGTAATTCAAAAATATATTATCAACCATGATAAAATTTTAGCTCAAATTGAAGAAAAAAGAAAGAATCCTAAAAAGAAGGAAAAAAGCAAATGGCAAGAAAGGCTAGAACAAATGCAAGAAAGCCAAAGAAAGCTACAAGAAATGAAGAATAAAGCTAAGAAGTAGTTAGTAGTTAATAATATTAATCTACAATAATCAATCAATAAATCGTCAATACATCATGTTTCGTTCACATACTTGCGGAGAATTAAGAATAGAAAATGTAAACCAGCAAACCACTTTAGCGGGTTGGGTACAAACTATCAGAAAATTTGGTAGTATCACATTTGTAGATTTAAGAGATAGATATGGTATAACTCAATTGTTATTTGGTGAAGAATTACAAACCCAATTAGATGCCAATCCCTTGGGGCGTGAATTTGTATTACAAGTTAAAGGAACTGTAACAGAGCGAAGCAGTAAAAACAAAAATATTCCCACAGGTGAAGTAGAAATTACTGTGTCAAGTTTTACCATTTTAAATAAATCAGAAGTTCCTCCATTTACCATTCAAGATGATACAGATGGTGGTGATGATTTAAGAATGAAATATCGCTACTTAGATTTAAGAAGAAATGCCGTAAAAAAGAACTTAGAACTTAGATATGCAGTAAACCGCAGTGCCAGAAATTATTTGCACGAAAATAATTTCATGGATATTGAAACACCTTTTTTAATTAAAAGCACTCCTGAAGGTGCAAGAGATTTTGTTGTACCAAGTAGAATGAATGCTGGTCAATTTTATGCCTTGCCTCAAAGTCCACAAACCTTTAAACAA
>JBMLOR010000011.1:0-13617 GCA_049242865.1 Chitinophagaceae bacterium
GTGGCCCAGCTTGGAAACAAGGTGAACTGATGGCCAATGATGTAATTTTAAAAGTAGCACAAGGTGCAGGCGAGCCTGTTGATATTGCAGGATATGAAGTTACAGATGCTGTTAAATTAATTAGAGGTACAAAAGGTACAGAAGTACGCCTTACAGTAAAAAAAGAAGATGGTACTGTTAAAACAATTGCAATAACCCGCGATGAAATAAAACAAGATGAAAGTGCCGTAAGAAGTGCAGTAGTTATTGAAGGTGGCAATAAAATAGGATATATTTATCTGCCAGATTTTTATGCCAATTTTGAAGATGCAGATGGTGCAAGATGTAGTGATGATGTAGCTGCAGAACTTGAAAAATTAAAAAAAGAAAATGTAAAAGGTATAGTTATCGACCTACGTTTTAATGGTGGTGGAAGTTTACAAGAAGTTGTAAATATGGTTGGCTTATTTATTCCTTCTGGCCCTGTAGTTCAAGTTAAAGACAAAGAAGGTAGAAGTTTACCCCTTTATGATAGAAACCCTACTGTACAATACGATGGACCATTAGTAGTTATGGTAAACGAAGGTAGTGCTAGTGCAAGCGAAATTTTTGCTGCTGCTATTCAAGATTATAAACGAGGTTTAGTAATAGGTAGTACAAGTACTTTTGGTAAAGGAACTGTACAAAGAAATTTAATAGTAGGAAACCAATTAGATTATTTTAATACCGATAAACAAAATGGTGCCCTGAAACTAACACTTCAAAAATTTTATAGAATTAATGGAGGAAGCACTCAACTAAAAGGAGTTGTACCAGATGTAATTATACCAGACCAATATGAGCATCTAAAAATTAGAGAAAAACACATGGCCCATGCTTTACCTTGGGATGAAATTGCAAAAGCAAATTACAGCACTCAAAATACAACACAAATTAATACTGATTTAATTGTTAAAGCACAAGATTTAGTAAATAAAGTAGAAGCTTTTAACGTAGTAAAACAAAACTCATCTTTACTATCGCAAAAAACAGATGCACCAAAAAGTTTGAAACTAGATACCTATAAAGCGGAGCAAAAACTGATAAAAAATACGGTTACACAAACCAACAATGTTTTAAAACTTAAAGAAGATTTAGATATTAAAGTATTGAAAGAAGATGAGGATAAATTTTTTAACAACCCCGACAAGCCAAAAGGCGAACGTTACCAAGCTTGGTTAAAGCAAATAAAATCTGATTTATACATAAAAGAAACTAGCAGAATTTTAAACGAAATTATAGCTTCAAACAGTATTGCAAAAGAAACAACTAAAGACAAATAGGTAGTAGATACGTGGTGTGGAAAATAGAATTCAATTAGTTAATTGTCCACCTTTATAGGTATTATTTTCATTAAAATTAATTGAGCCTTATTTTTACAATACTTACTCATTCATTACCTATGAATCGATAAAATGATTAGCGTTTGATTCTTCAAACGCTTTTTTTATTTTGCTTTTAAGCTAGCTTACAATTTTATTGAGTTGCTACAACTGTTTTTTTAATGCAGATTTTAACATTTTTTTTCTTGAAAGTTCATAAAACTACATACTTTAGCGTTGGTTTTTCATAGGATATTGGATTTTAAAAAGGGCATGGTGTCTACCAAGCCCTTTTTTAAAAGCTTTTTTTATTTGAAAATATCTACAATTCAAAAAGCAACATCTAGTAATTCCATTTTACAAAGGCTTCCATAGCAGCATATTTTGTAAGCCCTAAATTAGCATATAAATTAGCAGTATTGCTATTTCTATCTTCGGCACGTTGCCAAAATTCTCTAGCATCACTACCCTGAAAAGGAACCATATCTTTTTGTGACTGGTGTATAAAAATTCCAAAACGCTTTTTCATAACTTGATCTGGACTCATAGGAATGGCCATTTCAATTTCTGCAATATCCCACTCTTGCCAAGCACCTTTGTATAGCCAAACCCAACAATCTTTTATCCATTCATCCCCTGCAGCCTTCAATCTTTTCAAACTTTCGAATACAATATCAAGGCAAACCTTGTGTGTGCCATGAGGATCTGCTAAATCGCCTGCACAAAATATTTGATGAGGCTTAATTTTTCTGAGAAGTTCCATGGTTTGCAAAACATCGGCTTCGCCCATTGGATTTTTTTGAATAGTTCCTGTTTCGTAAAATGGTAAGTTTTGAAAATGGCATCTTTCATCGGTAAGCCCAACATATCTGCAAGTAGCTTTAGCTTCACATCTTCGTATCAATCCTTTTATACTTCTAATAGCATCGGTATCAACTTGATTTTTCTTTTTAGTACTTAAAAAAGTTCTTGCTTCTTGCAATATTTTATTGCTTTGGGTATTATCAATACCAAATTGCTCTTCAAAACCAACGGCAAAATCTAAAAACCTGGTAACAAACTCATCGGTTACTGCAATATTTCCTGAAGTTTGATAAGCTACATGCACCTCATGCCCTTGATCATGCAAACGCATAAATGTTCCTCCCATACTAATGATGTCATCATCTGGGTGTGGACTAAAAATTAAACTACGTTTTGGATAAGGATGCATTCTTTCTGGTGGGTTTGGAAGTTCTGCATTTTTGCCACCTGGCCATCCTGTAATACTATCACGAAGCATATAGTACACTTGCAAATTTACTTCTGAGGCTTCGCCCTTTTCAACCAACAAATCACCTAAACCATTTTCAATATAATCATTTGCTGTAAGGTGTAGTATTGGTTTATTAATTTTTAAAGCTGTATGCACCACTGCACGTTTAATCATTTTGTTTGTCCACTCACAATCACCTGTAAGCCAAGGACTTTTTATACGTGTAAGTTCTGTTGATGCAATTTCATCAATTACAAATTCACAATCACTATGTTGTTGTAAAATACTTGCAGGAATTTGCTCAGTTACGTCGCCTTCAACACTTTTTGCAATAATTTGGGCTTTTAATCCCCAACCCATTAGCAATATTTTTTTAGCTTTTAAAATGGTACTAATACCCATTGTAATGGCCAAACGTGGAACTTCTGAGATATTTTGAAACTCAAAACTATTAGCTACTCTAGTACTATTGTCTAAACTTACTAATCTTGTTTTGGATTGAATGCTACTTCCTGGCTCGTTAAATCCTATGTGCCCATTTTTACCAATTCCTAAAACTTGCAAATCAATTCCACCTAAATCTTCAATCTTTTTTTCGTAAGCCAAACAAGCTGCTTTAATTTCATCTTTTGGCAATGTACCATCAGGAATATGAATATTATTTGGCTGAATGTTAATGTGATTAAACAAGTGCCTATGCATAAAGCTCCAATAGCTTTGTAAAGCTTCTTTTTCTAAAGGATAATACTCATCTAAATTAAAAGTAATAACGTTTTCAAAGCTCAAACCATCCTGTTTATGCATTCTTACAAGCTCAGCATACATACTAATTGGAGTACTACCTGTAGCCAATCCTAAAACACAAGGTTTATTTTCAGCTTGCTTTTGTTTTATCAATTGGGCAATTTGCTGTGCAGCGTATACAGAACCTAGCTTTGCATTTTCAAATATCTTAACAGGAATTCTCTCAAAGCTATCTAGCAAATTAATGTGCAATTTTTTGGGCATACTTGCGGTTTTTTGCAAATTAAAAACATTTTTTTGCGTTTTTACTCAAGATTTTAAAATATTTTAAAAAGTTTATTCAATTAGGGCATCTTTTGGAGTGCCTTTCTTTTTAACATAGATACTAAATATTATACTGCCTACTATACAACAAACAATAACCATTAAAGAAATACTGACTTGTGTTGTTTTATCTAAAACTTTAGAAATGTAATGTTCGAGTAGCATTTTTAATCCTATAAAAACCAACACAATGGCTATACCTTGCTGTAAATAATCGAATTTACTAACTGCCCCTCTAAGTAAAAAAAACAGGCTACGCAGCCCTAAAACTGCAAAAATATTTGAGGTATAAATTACTAAGGTATCTCTGCTAATGCCCATAACTGCAGGAATACTATCTAATGCAAAAACTAAATCAACAGCGGCCAACATAACAACAACTACAAATAGCGAAGTGTACTGTACTTTTTTGCCATTTCTAATAATATATTTTCCATCACCATCGTGGTTTACCAAAGGCAGAAACCTTTGCAAAAACTTGTAAATTTTACTGTCTTGGGGTTTAAACTCTTCATCTTCCGTTGCTGTAAACATTTTATACCCTGTATAAATTAAAAATGCTCCAAAAATGTATAAAAGCCATTCAAATTGATGCACTAAAGCTACACCTACAGTTATAAAAATTACTCTAAATACTATTGCCATTAAAATTCCAATAAGCAGTACTCTTCCATAATATTTCTCTTTAACTTTAAAAGCATCAAATAGAATTATAAAAACAAAAATGTTGTCGATACTTAAACTCCACTCCATTAAATATGCACTTAAGTATTCAACAGCAGGTTTTTGCCCTTCTTCAAACCACAAAAACCAAAAGAAAGCCAATGCTAAACCAACCCAAAAAAAAGTTTGTAACAAAGCAGTTTTAATGCTAACTGATTTGTTTTTTTTAGATAACAAGCCCAAATCTACTATTAATGCAACGGGTACAATAATTGAAAAAGCGATATATAAAATTTGATGCGTAGTCATAATTTAAATAAATTAGTTTAAACCTAAATGTAGTTTTAAAGTTTGTAAATATGCTGCAATAATTACAACAAACAAATCATTTTTACCCACGTTTAATGTGAACAACAATTACAAAAAAAATTATCGTATCCGCTACATTTGCAACTTAATAAACAAACAATGGTAGATGTATTATTGGGCCTTCAATGGGGCGATGAGGGCAAAGGAAAAATTGTAGATTTTTTTGCTCCAAATTATAAAGTAATTGCACGTTTTCAAGGTGGGCCAAATGCAGGCCATACTTTATATGTAGATGGCAAAAAAGTAGTTTTACACCAAATTCCCAGTGGTATATTTCATCAAAATACTATAAATTTAATAGGAAATGGGGTTGTGCTAGATCCTGTAACCTTAAAACGTGAATGCGATACTGTTGCTAGTTTTGGTATTGATGTAAAAAAGAATTTATTTATTAGCCAACGTACTAATTTAATTGTTCCTACACATAGAGCTTTAGACAAAGCAAGTGAATTACAAAAAGGTGACAGCAAAATAGGTAGTACATTAAAAGGTATTGGCCCTGCATACATGGATAAAACTGGTAGAAATGCTTTAAGAGTTGGAGATATTTTGGAGAAAAATTTTACTAGTCAGTACATTAAACTAAGACTAAAACATCAGAAATTACTCGACAATTTTAATTTTAATGAAGATATTTCGGCATGGGAAGATGAATTTTTTGAAGCGTTAGAATTCCTAAAAACATTAAATATTGTAAATGGAGAATATTTTATAAACGAACAAATAGCCCAAGGAAAAAGAGTTTTAGCCGAGGGTGCACAAGGCAGTATGTTGGATGTAGATTTTGGCACTTTTCCATTTGTTACTAGTAGCAATACAATAAGTGCTGGAGTTTGTACAGGCTTGGGAATTGCACCTAATAAAATTGAAGAAATTTTTGGAGTTACTAAGGCTTATTGCACAAGAGTAGGTGGCGGACCATTTCCTACAGAGCTTTTTGATGCAACAGGCGAAGAGTTAAGAAAAATTGGAAGCGAATTTGGTGCAACTACAGGCAGACCAAGACGTTGTGGATGGATAGATTTAGTTGCCTTAAAATATGCTTGCATGATAAATGGTGTAACACAAATGGTAATGACCAAAGCCGATGTGTTAGATAGTTTTGATACTTTACAAGCTTGCACAGCTTATAAAATTAATGGCACTGAAACCAATGAAGTTCCTTTTCATTTAAGTAAAGTTGTAACAGAACCAATACTCAAAAGTTTTGAAGGTTGGAAAAATACACCATCTGTAAGCCTACAAAATGGTGCAACCTTACCACAAACAATGAATAACTATATTAAGTTTATTAACGAATATACTGGTGCACCTGTAAAATATATTTCAAACGGACCAGGGAGAGAGCAAATTTTAGCTTTATAGAACACGTTATGACAATTCAACATCTTGCAGAGCAAATACAACTTAAAAAAACATATTTATGTGTTGGCTTAGATACAGAGTTTTCTAAAATTCCAAAGCATTTACAACACCATAAAAATGCAATAGTAAATTTTAATAAAGCTATCATCGATGCTACGCTACCCTATTGTGTAAGCTATAAAATTAACACAGCTTTTTACGAAGTTTTGGGTAGTAAAGGATGGGATATAATGCAAGAAACATTTGACTATATTCCTAAAACTCATTTTAAAATTGCCGATGCCAAAAGAGGCGACATTGGTAATACCAGCAACCAGTATGCAAAAGCATTTTTTGAAACTTTAAATGCCGATGCTATTACTGTTGCACCTTATATGGGTGAAGATAGCATTGCCCCTTTTTTAGCTTATGAAAACAAAACCACTATTGTTTTGGCTCTAACTAGTAATAAAGGAGCTAATGATTTTGAAATGCTAACAAATAGTGGCAAATATTTATATGAAACAGTGATTGAAAAAGTTGCTTCTTGGGGCAGTGAACACAACCTAATGTTTGTTGTAGGAGCTACACAAACTGAGCAACTGCAACACATTCGCTCAATAATACCTAACCATTTTTTATTAGTTCCTGGAGTTGGTTTTCAAGGTGGAAGCCTAGCAGAAGTTAGTAAATTTGGCTTAACCAACAATAAATCTGGCATACTCATAAATGCAAGTAGAGCAATTATTTATGCAAGTGAAGGCGAAAATTTTGCAACCGAAGCTGCAGTTATTGCACAACAATATGTTACCGAAATGCAAGCATACTTATAATTAAACCCAACTTATGTTTACCCTAAATTGCAAAGGAAAATTAGTGAGTTTGGATAAGCCTTTAGTAATGGGGATTATCAACTTTACTCCTGATAGTTTTTACGGTAATAGTCAACATAAAAGTACTGATGATGCATTACAAACTGCAGAAAAAATGTTAACCGATGGTGCTAGTTTCATTGATATTGGCGGACAAAGCACCAAACCAAATGCCATAAAAATTACTCAAGATGAAGAACTAAAAAGAGTATTACCAACTATTGAAGCAATTCATCAAAAATTTCCTGAGGCAATAATTTCTATTGATACTTTTTATGCTCAAGTAGCTAAAGAAGCAGTGCAAGCTGGTGCAAGTTTAGTAAATGATGTTAGTGCTGGTAATTTAGATATAAACATGATTAAAACAGTTGCAACACTTAACGTTCCTTATGTGTGTATGCACATGCCAGGCACACCACAAACCATGCAACAAGAAACTAATTACAATAATATTATAGAAGATATATTACTTTTTTTTATAAATAAAATAGATACTTGTATTAAAGCAGGGATTAAAGACGTAATTATAGATATTGGTTTTGGTTTTGGAAAAACTATAGAACAAAATTTTTATTTGCTAAAACAATTACAAAATTTTAAAATTCTACAAAAACCAATATTACTAGGTGTTTCAAGAAAAAGCACCATATACAAAACACTAAATACAACACCCGAACATGCCCTAAATGGCACAACAGTTTTAAATACAATTGGCTTACAAAATGGTGCTAATATTTTACGAGTTCACGATGTAAAAGAAGCCGTTGAAACCATAAAATTATATGAGGCATATCAACAAGTTACTTTATAATAGTATAATATCTAAATGTAAAAATTAAAAAACTTTTTTTGAAATTCACGAATATCAAGAAAGTAACATCTAAACAGTTTTTCCATCATTAAAACATCAAAAAAATAATTCACATACATTGCAACTGTAATAAATTTTCACATTACGTTTAACACTTTACAATTAGCTTTTATATTTGGCACATCAATAATTAAATGGCTTTATCTCAAGGATTATATCAAAAACAACTTTTAAAATTATCTCCTCAACAAATTCAACTCATGAAACTGTTGCAGGTACCTACAGCCAATTTAGAAGAAAGAATTCAAGAAGAACTAGATGATAATCCTGCACTAGAATTGGCCGAAGATGAAGATACGTTTGAGGAAGAATTTAAAGATGAATTTGAAGAAGAATTTAAAGATGATGAGGTTTTAGATGGCAGTGAAGATGAATATGAAAATTTAGATTTAAGTGAATATTTAAGTGATAGTGACGACGAAATCCCAGACTATAAAACTACAGATGACCATTATGGTGATGAAGATAAAGACGCAGTAATTCCTATAAAAAACGAAGCTAGTTTTTTTGATATTATTCAATCACAGCTGAGTTTATTATTATTAAATGAAACTGAATATAAAATAGCTGAACAAATTGTAGGAAGCCTAGATGAAGATGGCTATTTAAGACGAGAAACCAGCAGCATTGTAGATGATTTAGCGTTTAGGCAAAACATAATAACCACAGAAAAAGTGGTGGAAAAAATAATAAAACAAATCCAAGAATTTGAACCAGCTGGTGTAGCTGCAAGAGATTTACAGGAATGTTTATTATTACAACTTTATCGAAAAAAAGAAAATGGAGATCAAGTAGATAAAGCCATTATCATCATTCAAAAATATTTTGATGATTTTAGTAAACGTCATTTCAGCAAACTAAAAGAAAAACTAGAGCTAAATGATGACGATATGAAAGCCATCATAACACAAGTTACTAGCTTAAATCCTAAACCCGGCGGCTCAGTTGTTGAAACTAATATTAAAGAATCATACGTTATTCCTGATTTTATAGTAGAAAATAATAATGGAAAATTAGAACTTACACTAAATGGCACAAATGCACCAACACTAAAAATTAGTGAAGGCTTTAAAGAAATGATTAAAGGCTATGAAGCCAGTAATAAAAAAAATAACAGTCAAAAAGAAGCTATTCAGTTTTTAAAACAAAAAATTGACGGAGCTAAATGGTTTATCGAAATGATTAAACAAAGGCAAGAAACCTTAACCAATACCATGACTGCCATCATTAATCATCAAAAAAAATTCTTTTATAGTGGTGATGAAACTGATTTAGTTCCAATGATTTTAAAAGACATTGCCGAACCTACAGGCTTAGATATTAGCACTATTAGCAGAGTAGTAAATTCAAAATTTGTACAAACCGAATTTGGAACAATAAGATTAAAATATTTTTTCAGCGAAGGCTTACAAACTGATAGTGGCGAAGAAGCTAGCTCACGAGAAATTAAAAAAGTACTAAGCGATATTATTGCAGCAGAAGACAAACAAAAACCATTGGCAGATGAAGTTTTAACCGAAATGCTCAACGAAAAAGGTTACAATATTGCTCGAAGAACTGTTGCAAAATACAGAGAGCAACTTAACATTCCTGTAGCAAGATTAAGAAGAGAGTTGTAATACTTAGAAAATCAAAGTGCCAAAAACTAATAGTTTTTGGCACTTTGTATAAATCAATAATTGACTACATTAATTTAATTTTTCTAACCTGAATGTAATTTTCTTCTCTTTTTTATTGTACTCGTAAATTCCAACATAGCCTTGCTTTGCAGGCAGTACGCTTAAATATTTGGCTTTTGAGTTAAGTTGAATTTTATCTGTTGTAAACTTATTGTTGCTATACTTTATAGCGTTAAAAGTACCTCCTTTATAATTATCAGTTTTTTCCCAATCATAATAACAAAAAGATATAGATGAATTATCTTTTGATTTTGAAGTAAAGGCATAATCAAAACTTCCAATTGATTTTAACAAAAGTGCTATTGTATGTTGACTGTAATAATCAGCAGCTGGATGTGCAAAGCCAGTAAATTCTTTTTTTGGATAAATAGTTGCTTTTTTCACTTTATAATCTGCGTCTAATTCTATCATCACTAAATCAGTAATTACAACTTTTGTAAAATTACCAGAGCCACCAGCAAGTTTCATAAATGTTCCTAATCCATCGAACTTTCGTTTATACCCCTCTGCAGCGATAATTAATTTACCATCTTGCGTTTTCTGTATATCTTGAATACTTAAAAAACCTGTTGACTCTAATTTACCTTTATCATTAAGTGGCAAATATTTTGCGAAATCTTTTTGCCAAGAGTTATAATTAGCATTTATAACACTACCGTTTTTTTGTAAGGTATATACAGCAATTCCTAAACCATAATCTTTTGCAATATCATCTTCTTCATCGTAATAGGTTGCTGCCATAATTAAATTTCCAGAAGCTTCATCTTTAGTGAAAAATGCAGGAATTGATTTTGTTTTGCCATCAAACTTTTGTTCTAATTCAAATACCTTTTTTTGCACAACAGGGTTAAAAGCGTAACAAGTAGCCATTAATTTACCCCCAAGTAATGATTTTTTTTTGTTTACTGCTAAGTAAATTGTACTATCAACTACAGCCATACAAGTTGCATTTGTTTGGCGTTCTTCGAACTCAGGCCTGTACACATAACTATTGTTTTTTTCAGAGGAATAGTATCCAATTTCAAATATATTAGATCCACCCTGCCTTACTGGTAATAAAGAAACAAAACCTAAATTAGGAATTGAAATTAGTGTATTAGTTGTTGCATCTTCATCCTTATTTGTAAACCCATTTGCATATGCTAAAAACAAAGCATAATCTCCGTTGTCATACTCTTTTTCATATTCTTGAGTCATTTTACCATTTAAATCAAAAATTTTAAACACATATTTTTTCTTATCAGTATTGGCAAAAAAGAAACAAATGCTTTTACCATTAAATTCAGCATCAAATAAAATCACATCTTTACTATCTTGAAAAGTAGTTTTTTTAACAGCATTACCATTTTCGTCCAATATTTGGATGGTGTATTCTCTTGTTTTTCTATCAATTTTATCACTTTCATAAAAAACATAATAGCCTTTTACTGCCTTATTTTCATTAATAGAACCAGCACCTTTTAAATAGGCCTTTTGTACGTTTTCAATATTCAATAGCTGTTGAGCAAAGATTGTTGTTGTTGCAAAAATCGCAATAAACAATAGGGAGATTTTTTTCATTTTTTGTTGTTTTATTTAAGTTAAATTATTTTGTGAGTTGAAGTTGATTTTGATAACTGGAGTTAGTTGCTAATTGATGTTGGAAGCTTTTTAAAAAATAGTATCCTATTTTTTTGTAATCCTCTAATTCTATATTTTGAATAAACTGTAAAAGCAAATTAAAATCTTTTGGATACTGTGGCGATGGCATTAATGCTATATTACCCAATTCGTGCCTTTGCTGGTATGTATAAAAATCTTTAAATATTTTGCCAATCTTAACAACTATAAATGGCTGAATTTGTGTACTATCAAGCACTTTAAATGCATAAAATAATGCAGCCGCATGATTATTGTTTTGATATGCACTTTCAATAACCTCTAATTTAAAAGATTTGCTAAAACTCTCAAACTCTTGGGCACTATTTAAATTCTTATGATTGTTATTACCGAATTGTGATTTGTTTTGTTGTAATTTTTTTATTTCAATTATTCTTTTTTTACAATCTGGATGTGTCTTTAGCGAATCGTTCATTTCTTCATAAACATCAGTAGCATGCCCACCAAATAGCCCTTCTTCTTTTTCTAGCCATTTTTCTTTAAATGGAAATTCGGAATTGCCAAAATATTGTCTCAATGCAGCTTCTGTATTGAATTTCTCATCATCCAACTTATCTAAGATTTCTAAAACATTTAAAGCAGCTCCTTGATCAAATTTAGTATTACTAAAAAACTCTAAACCAAGTGAGTCGGCTTCAGTTTCTTTAAATCTAGAGTGTTTACTATTAGAGAGTCCAATATTTAATGCAAGTTTTTCGATCTTTTCTCGAGTTTTGTATTGAAGTTTATTAATACTTCTCAACTCTTTTTGAAATTCATCTGAAAAAACTGTTTGAACATACTTATTAATTTGATTATCAGAATGTTTATTGTATAAATGTGCTAGTTCGTGACAAATTACAAAAGCAACTTCACTTTCATTGTTTAATCTGTAAAAAAGCCCTAGATTAAATACAATCATATTTTCTCCAAGGTAAGCTGCATTTGGAACATCAGATTTTGCAAAAAATATTTTAATGGGCAAATCCTGCAATTTTGGGTTACTGCTTTTTATTTCGGCAGTAATTTGCTGTAAATATTGATGTGCAGCCTTATTGGTAAGCAATTTTTTTTCAGTGAAATACGACTTTATGTTTTCGAATCGCTCCGCATATATTTTTATATATTCTTTCTTTAATTTTCCTGAAATTGTTTCAATACTAGTTTGATAATTTTTTTCTATAGTTCGTAAATCTTCAATAAACATTGAAGAATCATTTTTTGTAGGAATAAAAGTGAATGGATCGATTTTTTTTTGCTGTGCAGTAGTTTGTTCAAATGCAAGAGCAATAAACAATGCAGTTATAATGAATGTTTTCAACATCACAGTTCTGTTAATTAAAATTTAGGCTGTAAACAAATACTAGTTTACAGCCTAAATGAATAATACTAAGATTGTACTTCTAAATTATTAAGGTTGCTTTTATTTTTACTGTATAAAAAATAAACTATTATACCTAATGCACCCCAACACAAAAAGAAAATCCAAGTTTGAGGGCGAACAAAACACATCAAGAAAATATTAAAGGCAATTCCTAAACTTCCTACAACATAAACTGCAGGGGTTTTGTAAGGTCTTTCTAACTCTGGTCTTTTATATCTCAAAATCATTACAGCTAAACAAACCATTGCAAAAGCTAACAAAGTACCCATACTACACATTTCACTTACCTTTTCAATTGGTGTTACTGCAGCAACTATTGAAATAATTAAACCTACTAATAAAGTACTTTTATAAGGCGTTCTAAAATTAGTATGCAACTCTTTAAAAAATCCTGGTAACAAGCCATCTTTTGCCATACCTAAGAAAATTCTTGTTTGACCCAACATCATAACCAACATCACACTCATTAAACCAGCTGTTGCAGCCAAAGTAATTATAAAAGTTGCCCAAGTAATACCTTTTTGGCTGAATGCACTAGCTACGGGTGCTGCTTTATCTAAAGTATCATATTTTACCATTCCGGTTAAAACAAGAGAAACCAAAATATACAAAACAGTACATATAATGAGTGATGCAACAATTGCAAAAGGAACATCTTTTTTAGGATTTATAGCTTCACCGGCTTGGGTACTTACAGCATCAAAGCCAATATATGCAAAAAATACAATAGTAGCAGCTGTTAAAACTCCACCAAAACCAAAACTAATTTTTTCTTTACCATCAATTATAGTTGTTGTTTCAGCAGGAATAAATGGTTGCCAGTTATTGGTATCGATATAAAAAGCACCTGCAATAATTACAAATAATACCACTGCAATTTTTATAACAACAATTATGTTGTTTGTTTTTGCAGCTTCCTTAATACCTTTTACCAATATTGCCGTTATTACCCAAGTAATCAAAAATGCAGGAAGATTAATTGCAAATGATGGTGCAGCAATTCCAAGTGCATGTGCTTTTTCTTTAGCAGTTGCCAAATCATTGCACAACCACATAGGAAAATCAATTCCAAATAAATGTAAAAACTTAACAAAATATCCACTCCAAGCAACTGCTACAGTAGTAGCACCCATC
>JBMLOR010000012.1:0-5233 GCA_049242865.1 Chitinophagaceae bacterium
TTAGTGCTTTAGTGTAATACATTAGCCCCCGGCTTTTTTGGTATTACTATACCCATTTTTTAAAAGAAATTGAAATATCTTCTCTCTATTATCTCCTTGTATAATAATTTCACCATCTTTTACCGAACCACCTGTGCCACAGCTAGTTTTTAACTGTTTGCCTAATTTTTCAATATCATCAATAGTTCCAATAAAACCCGTTATTACAGTGGCTATTTTCCCACCCCTATGCTTAGTTTCTAATTGAATTCTAAGTTTTTGCTGTGCAGGTAGTAAAGTTTCTTGCTCTTCATTCGATTCTTCAAAAGTAAAATCAGGATTGGTACTAAAAACAAATCCATTTTTATCGGCTTTATTTTTCATGTTAAAAAAATTAAATAATACTTGCTTTTAAACTTAAGTCAACACTTTTAGCTTGGTGTATCAAAGCTCCAACACTAATATAATCAATGCCTGTAGCTGCATAGCTTTCAATATTTTCTAAGTTTATCCCACCGCTTGCCTCTGTTTCAAATTGTTTGTCAATAATTTTTAGTGCTTCTACTATGTCAGATGGCGAAAAATTATCCAACATAATTCTATTTATCTTGTTACTACCAACATTGCAGGCAATTTTTACATCATCCAAGGTTCTAGTTTCAACTTCAATTTTAAGATTATAGTTGTTTTGTTTTATGTAATGGTAAGCTTTGTTTATGGCATTTTCAATACCACCACAGTAATCAATATGGTTATCTTTTAGCATAATCATATCGTATAAGCCAAATCTGTGATTATTACCACCACCAATTATAACTGCTTGTTTTTCGAGCAATCTAAAGTTGGGTGTTGTTTTGCGGGTGTCTAAAATTTTAGTTTTATATGGCTTTAATTTATCAGTGTATTTTTTGGTTAAAGTAGCTATGCCACTCATACGTTGCATAGTGTTTAATACAAGTCGTTCACATTTTAAAATGGTATGAATAGTAGCGTAAATTTCAAAAGCAATTTCTCCGAAATTAACAGCATCACCATCATTTTTAATTTGATTAAAGTCACACGAAGGTTCAACAATCTTAAAAATTTGGCGGGCAATATCAATCCCTGCAATAATGCACTGCTCCTTTATTTTTAAAACTGCTTTTCCTTTTTGGTCGGCATCAATACAACATAATGTGCTGTGGTCTCCATTTCCAATATCTTCTTGCAAGGCATCGGTAATTATTTTATTTAAGTGGTGCATTTTTCTAATTTCAATAAGATTAATACAAAATAAACTGCTTTGTTGTAAATCATCAAATACTTTTGCAACATGCGTTTGTATCCTGTTTCAGCGACAGCTCAATTAGAATTTGACAAAGTAAAAGAATTACTACACAATAATTGTAGTACAGTATTAGCCAAAGAATTGGCTGCACAATTACGTATTCATACTCAAAAATCATTTATCGATTTGCAATTACAGCAGTCACACGAATATAAAATGCTCATACAGCAGTCGATTTATTTTCCATTACAATTTACTACTCATATTGAAAAGGAGTTGAAACTTTTAGGGATAGAAGGAGCCACTTTAGGAGCTGAACAGTTTTTGCAAATACGTAAACTAGCCGAAAATATAGAAGGCATATTTAGGTGGTTTAGTGCTGACCGTAAGCTTGCATTTGCCGCTTTATTTAAAGCAATTGAAAATACTTATTACGAAAAATACATTATTGAAAGTATTGATGCAATTATTGATGAAGTTGCTCAGGTAAAAGATAATGCAAGTGAGGATTTGCAAAAAATTAGACAAAGTTTATTTAGGAAAAGAAACGAACTGCGTCGTGTATTTGAACGTGTAGTAAACAAACTCAACAAAGCAGGTTATAGTGCAGATATTGAAGAAAGCTTTAGCAATGGCAGAAGAGTAGTTGCAGTTTTTAGCGAACATAAGCGACAAGTAAAAGGCATTTTACATGGCGAAAGTGATAGTAGAAAAACAGCATTTATAGAGCCCGAAGAAACTATTGAATTAAATAATGCTGTATACAGCTTAGAGTATGAGGAAACTAAAGAGGTTCAAAAAATATTGCGAGAGCTTACCAAACGACTTAGTATTTATGCTGGATTGCTGAAAGATTACTTACGCATTATTGGACTACTAGATTTTATACAAGCTAAGGCAAAACTTTCAATTGCTATGAATGCACATATGCCAAATGTTGTAGATAAAGCAATTATTGATTTAAAAGATGCTTATCACCCATTACTTTATTTATACAATAAACAAAATAATAAACCAACGATTCCGGTAAATATTACACTTAATGAAAAAGGAAGAATCATAGTTATAAGTGGCCCAAACGCAGGCGGTAAAACTGTTACTATGAAAACTATTGGTTTAAATCAGCTTATGATGCAAAGTGGCTTGTTAGTACCTGTGCAACCAACCTCTCAAATGGGTATTTTTAAGCAATTATTTATTCATATTGGTGATACACAAAGTATAGAATTTGAATTAAGTACTTACAGTTCTCACTTGTTGCACATGAAGCATTTTTTGGAAAATGCAAATGGCAAAACTTTGTTTTTTATTGATGAATTGGGTAGTGGTAGTGACCCAAATTTGGGTGGTGCATTTGCTGAAGTCATCATGGAAGAATTGGGTCGAAAGCATTCAATGGGTATAGTAACTACGCATTATTTAAATTTAAAAGTAATGGCTAATCATACTCAAGGTATTGTAAATGCTGCTATGGCATTTGATGAAAAAAAGCTGTTGCCATTGTATAAATTAATTGTAGGAAAGCCAGGAAGTAGCTACACTTTTGCAATAGCTGAACGAATTGGTTTGCCAAAGCATTTAATTGAAAGAGCCAAGAGTTTAGTAGATGAAGATCATTTTAAATTAGATAAATTACTGAATAATACCGAACAAAATTTGCAACGTTTAGATAAAGATAAATCACAATTAAATCAATTGTTAAAGCAGAACGAAAAGTTGCAAAAAGAAATGGAAACTGTAATTAATAAAGAAAAGCATAAACAACAAATTGAGTTGTTAAAGCATCAAAATAAACATACTGAGACAAGGATAAATGAATTAAAAGATTTAGAAAGAAAATTAAAACAAGTAGTAATTGACTATAAAAAAGCTAGCGACAAAAAAGAAGTTATTAAAAATTTGGAGAACCTTTTGTTTAAAAAAAATGAAACAATTGTAATTAATAAGTTAGCTAAAAAAGTAAATTCAAAGTTTAATGAATTGAAAGCAACTGCAATAGAAGTAGGAAAATTAGTAAAAAGCAAAAAAAATTATCAGGTTGGCGAAGTGTTGGAAATTAGAGGAAAGAAAGCCCTTGTAAAAATTGGGATGCTGCCTATGCAATTTGAAATATCGGATTTGGTTTGTGTTGAAAAAATTAGTGTGGATGAAGTTTAAACAAGCCCATTTTTAACTGCAAACATTACCATTTCTTGTCTTGTATGAACTTTTAACTTTGCTCCTAAAGCTTCTCTTACATCTTCTAAAGTTCGAACAGGAATATTCATTTCAACTGAAATTTCTTTGATTGTTTTAGAAGTACACAATTGTTTTAAATACTCTTTTTCTCTTGGGTTAAGGTATAAGTTTTCAGTGGCATAAAAATTATCACTTTGCAAGGATTGGGTAAACGTAACTAAATCTTTTTGAGATAAATAAATGTTGCCAGTAAGTACAGTTTGCAATCCTTTTAAAACCTCCTCAGGCCCAGCACTTTTGTGTACATAACCTAAAGCTCCTTTTCTAATGATTTTGGCAATAGTATCATTCTCAGCTTCACTAGAAAGTGCTAACATTTTTACTGAAGGGTAGGCGAGTTTCATCCATTCGGCAACTTCAAAGCCATTTTTAATTGGCATTTGAATATCCAATAATAAAATATCTGGTGGAGGTACATTATTCTCTAAAAATTCAACTAATTGATGATAGCCATCAACATCACCAACAACAGTAAAATTTGGAAATGAGTTTACCATGCTTGCTAAAGCTTTTCGAACAATTACATGATCGTCAATCAATAATACAGTGGTTGGTTTACTCATTATATATTAAACTGCTATTAAATTATTTACATGATATGGTACTCTTAAATCTGTAGTTGTGCCAAAACCCGGTTTGCTATTAATTGTATATATAGCGTTAATGTATTCTGCACGTCTTTTTAAATCTGTTAAGCCAATGCCAGTACTTTTATTTTTGCGTTTTTCATTAACATTAAATCCTTGACCATCATCTGTAATGGTAATAAAAAACATATTATTTTCCACTCCAATAATAACCTTTACAACAGAAGCATTGGCATGGTTTAAAATATTTGAAAGTGTTTCTTGCAATAATCTAAAAACCAAAATACTTTGCTTTTGTTCAAGTTCATAGTTTTTGGTATAATCAATAGTTAAAATAGTTTCGATTGAACATGATTTTTCGAACTTAATAATTTCATTTTCAATAGCACCAATTAAACCAATTTGTTCAATACGTTCAGGCATTAAACTGTGCGATGTTAGCCTAACTTGCTGCTTTACAAAATCGTTTTGGTTGGCAATATTTTCAAGTTCATTTTTTATATAATTAAGTGAAATAGAATCGCTTTGTATTTTATAAGCAATATGCCTTATTTGCATAGTTACAGCATCAATATTGTTTTTTACTTCGTGATGTAGTTTTTGCGAAATTTCGCTCAAGATATTTTCTTGAGTATCTACTTGTGAATTATTTAATTGTAAATCATAATCTTTTTTCATAAAAGATATTTCTCGCTTAAATGCATTTTGCCTTTTTTGATACAATACCATTAATATGATGATAAAACTTACAAAAAACAAAGCAAGCATTATGCCAATTGTTACAACTGTTATAATATTTGACTGATGAGTAGGCATTGCTCTAGTAATCCAAATTAATTGCAATATAACAAATTGAAAATTACAATTGTTGTATTTTTTATTTAAATGGTTGTTTTGGGGCGTAAATTTTTTTGAAGCTAGGCCAGTTTTTGGGATGTAGTTTATAAAAATCTATTTGAGTACAAAATGCCCAAGTATGAATAAAATAAGTGCCTGCATAAGCTATATAAAGAAATGTAGTAATATTATTTAGGAAAGCTTTTGGCAAGCCAATTAAAAGAGAATAACTTGATTGTAAAATAAAAGTAGTGCCATGAAAGAAAACTACTGCTATTGTATGTAATAAATTAGGTTGTTTATGTAAAGGAACATCGTTTAAACT
>JBMLOR010000013.1:0-7951 GCA_049242865.1 Chitinophagaceae bacterium
TTCTTGGGTAGCTACCATTGCAATGGTTTGTTGGCCAGCTTTTTCAGCTGTTCCATCATAAACTCCAAAGCAAAATTTAATGCTATCTGCTTGGTTTTCTTTTGCAACTGCTAAAAAATGTTCTAACTCGGCAATTGTCCAAGAAATATTTAAACTATCTGCTCGGCCAATTTTTTCTGAATTTGCTGCCCAACGTTGTTGTTTATAGTTGCTTATAAGATTTTCTACTTCGTGCGTAAGTAAAAATTTACCTACTGCTTTTGGTTGTTCGATTGTCATTTTGTCTTTTGTTTTTTCCAGTTATTAAATTTTATCCCAAGAAAAAACGGATTTTTTCCAATATTTAGTATGCGAGCTGTTTTTTTATCGATTTATGTTTATTTAGAAATGACTTTAACAAGTAAAGTTGTAAACATGTGAATAAGTTCGTGGTTTTTTACCCTCTAAATATGGGTAAAACCACATTTTAAATATGTGGTTTTTAGCGATTTTTTTTCAGTAATAAAATGGGAATAATATCTTTTTTTTACACAATAAAATGTTGCATTTTGCGTACAGTTTATAAGGTAGGGCTAAGATTTACAACCCCGTTTAATCCAATCCAGTATCCCTAATGAAAGGAAATTCTTACACTCCTTTTGTTAAAAAACCCCTCGATTTTTCGGGGGGTTTAACATAAAATTTTGCGTGTGATTACATTTTAAAGTCTCCCCAGGGTTTTTAGGGTTTTGTGCATGCGGGGAGACTTTATTTGTACTATACTTTTGTAAGTTTCCAATAGCCACGCTTAAATATCACATAGTAAATAATACAAATTAAAGTTTCAATACACACAATTGCAATACAAACGCCAGTAATGTTTAGTGCACATTTAAATGCTAAAAAATATCCTAATGGTATTTGAATAAACCAATAGCAAACCAAATTTACTTTAGTTGGTGTTTTACTATCACCACTGCCATTAAAGGCATTCATAAAAACCATACCAACACCATAAAAAATGTAACCTGCACTAATTATTTTTAAAGTGAGGCTTCCAATTCTTCTTACTTGGTTTTCATTATTTATTAATCCTATAAAATAGTCGCCAAATAAAAAAAATAAGATAGTTACTCCTAACATAAAAATTGCATTGTAAGTAGCTACTTTATATACACTTTCTTCTGCTCTATTTGGATTATTTGCTCCTAAATTTTGGCCAACTAAAGTTGCAGCAGCGTTGCTTAGTCCAAATGCTGGCATAATAAAAAATATCAATAACCTTATGGCAATGGTGTAACCTGCAACAGCATTTTCACCACTTGAACTTACAATTCTTACCATTGCAGCCCAACTCGCAGAGGCGATTATAAATTGCAGCGTATTAGTGAGGCTAAGTGAACTGATACTTTTTAAAATAGAGATGTTTGGCTTAAATAAATTTAGTTTCAATTTTAATTGCCCATTCCCCAACTTTAAGTTATAAAGCTGATATACAACACCAATTCCCCTGCCAGTTGTTGTAGCTATTGCAGCACCTGTAATACCCCAAAAATGAATACAAATGGGGCAAAGTATGATGTTTAAAATGTTAGCCAATAATAAACTTCTCATGGCAATAGCAGCATTGCCTGCACCTCTAAATATACCATTGAGTAAATGAATAAAAAGGATTACAATGTTGCCAATAAATAATATTTGAGTGTACTTGTGGCCATAGTTTATGGTTTTGTTGCTAGCACCCATAAATGCCAGTATATCTTTACTATATACAAATCCTATAACAGAAATGCAAATGCTACAGAGTAATCCAATAAGCAGGGTTTGTGCTGCAACTGTAGATGCAGCATCTTGATTTTTTTCGCCAATTCTCCTTGCAATTATAGCAGTTGCACTCATGCCAATTCCAAAAGCAAGTGAATACACTATAGTTAGTATTCCTTCAGTTAATCCCACAGTTGCGGTAGCGGCACTTCCTAACTTGCTTACAAATACTATATCCACTATGGCAAAAATGCTTTCCATTATCATTTCTGCCATCATGGGGATGGCTAGCAAAAAAATTGCTTTACGCAAGCTGCCTGTGGTGTAGTCTCTTTCTTGGTTACTAAAACTTTCTTTTAAAAGTTTAAAAAAATTTTGTGCAAATGAAGTTTTTATATGACTAGTCATAGATTAATTTATTGTTTTAAAATGTAGGAAGATGTTACTAGGTGTAACTAG
This sequence comes from Chitinophagaceae bacterium, assembly GCA_049242865.1. GTDB lineage: Bacteria > Bacteroidota > Bacteroidia > Chitinophagales > Chitinophagaceae > CAIVPM01. The sequence continues at coordinate 2,203 of JBMLOR010000013.1, forward strand.
TAAATTTTGTAGGGTAGTAAAAAGAAAACAAACTGTTTTCAATAAATTAAATATCCATGACGCAACACCTTTAGTTTGAGTGCTTGGCAAAAATAGGGAGTTGCACTTGTTAACAAACTTTATGCAAAAAAAATCCGAAGAACTAAAGCACTTCGGATTTTTAAATATTAGTTGATGATTTTACCTTCTCATGCCTTTCATACCAGGAAAACCACCCATCGGCATATTGTTCATCATTTTCATCATTTGTTTCATTTGCTCAAATTGCTTGATAAATGCATTAACTTCTTCCATCTTTTTACCACTTCCTTTTGCAATTCTTTGTTTTCTGCTTGGATTCAATAAGTCAGGATTATTTCGTTCTGCTGGGGTCATACTTTGAATGATGGCTTCAATTCCCTTAAAACTGTCATTACTTACGTCAACATCTTTAATGGCTTTGCCAACTCCAGGAATCATGCCCATCAAATCTTTAAGATTCCCCATTTTTTTTATTTGTTGAAGTTGGTCTAAAAAGTCCTGAAAATCGAACTGATTTTTTCTAATTTTCTTTTCAAGTTTTTTGGCTTCAGCTTCATCATATTGTAGTTGTGCTTTTTCAACTAAACTAGTAATATCTCCCATGCCCAAAATTCTTTGAGCCATACGGTCAGGGTAAAAGATGTCTAAAGTATCCATCTTTTCACCACTACTCATAAATTTTATGGGCTTATCCACTGTGTATTTAATACTTATGGCAGCACCACCTCTTGTATCACCATCTAGTTTAGTAAGTACAACGCCCGAAAAATCTAATCTGTCGTTAAAGGCTTTTGCAGTGTTTACAGCATCTTGCCCTGTCATGCTATCTACTACAAATAATATTTCAGTAGGATTTACAGCTGCTTTTATATTGGCAACTTCTGTCATCATTATTTCATCTACAGCAAGCCTACCTGCAGTATCTATAATAACCACATTTTTGTTTGTAGATTTTGCATGCTTTATAGCATTTTCAGCAATTAATACAGCATCTTTTGTATCGGGTTCTTTATAAATATCAACACCAATTTGTTCAGCTAATACGGTTAACTGATCAATCGCTGCCGGCCTATAAATATCAGCAGCAACCACTAGCGGACTTTTACCTTTTTGGGTTTTTAAATAGTTGGCTAACTTACCGGTAAAAGTAGTTTTACCACTACCTTGTAAACCTGCAATTAAAATTACAGCAGGGTTGCCTGTAATGTTAAACGATGATGCCTCACCACCCATTAATTGGGTAAGTTCATCTTGTACAATTTTAACCATTAACTGGCTTGGGCTAATTGCATTGATTACTTTTTCGCCAATTGCTTTTTCTTTTACTTTATCGGTAAATTCTTTAGCAATTTTAAAGTTAACATCAGCATCTAGCAAAGCTTTTCTAATATCTTTTACTGTGTTGGCAACGTTTAGGTCGTTGATTCTGCCTTGTCCTTTTAGGTTTTTGAAAGCGGTTTCTAAACGCTCTTGTAAATTTTGAAACATATTAATATTTAGCCTTTTATAACCCATTTATACATGGGTATGAGAACTGGATTGATTTTATTGATTTAATTAGTTTATTACTTTAAAACAAAATGATAAACTTGTAAGTAACTAAAAAATGTTTGCAAATATAAAAGCATGGCAAAGTATTTTTTACTTAAAGTTGAAGTATTAAAAATTATGTTTTATATTTTTTTTTGGTGAATGAATTAAGCAGCTATATTCGCAGTCCAAATTTATTTTTTAACGCCTAAAATTTTTATTTACATGGCAACCAAAATCCGTTTACAAAGACACGGTAGTAAAAAACGCCCTTTCTATTTTATAGTAGTGGCCGACTCTCGTGCACCTCGCGATGGAAAATTTATCCAAAAGCTTGGTACTTACAATCCTTTAACAGTTCCTGCAACTATCCAGCTTGATCGTCAAAAATCATTGGAGTGGTTACACAAAGGAGCTCAACCAACCGATACAGTTCGTAGAATTTTATCGTTTAAAGGAGTATTGTATTTAAAACACCTTTTACGTGGTGTAAAAATGGGATTGTTTGATGATGCAACTGCAATGGAGAAATTCCAAAAATGGCATGTTGAGCATGAAGCAAACATTGAACGTAGAGCTGAAGAACACAAAAAAGCTAAAGCTGCAAAACGCCAAATGCCAATTGTGAAAAAAGTTGAAACTGTAGCACCTGCTGTTGAAGAAGCTGCCCCAGCTGCAGAAGATACTACAGAAGCATAAATTTGCACTGTAATAACTTTTTAAAAATTCCCTTTTTTGCTATAAAAATGCACAAAAGGGAATTTTTTGCTTTATGTAAAATAATACTTTTGCACCATGCAAAACTTGTATAACCACGATACAGTTGTACCTAATAAAGATAGTCAACTTGCAAAAAAAGAGCAAGTTGCACAAATGTTTAATAACATTGCCCCTACTTACGATAAAGTAAATAGAGTGTTAAGTGTTGGTATTGATATTGGTTGGAGAAAAAAGGCTATCAATGAATTAAAAAGCTTAAAGCCACAATTATTGTTAGATGTTGCTACAGGAACGGCAGACATGGCTTTACTATTGCACAAACAATTAAACTGTAATGAAATTATTGGTGTAGATATTAGCAATGAAATGCTTGCTGTTGGCCGAAATAAGATTAAAGCTGCTGATTTAGACAACAAAATTAAAATTTACACCGGAGATAGTGAACACCTTGAATTTAAGGATAACACATTTGATGCAGTAACGGTAACTTTTGGTGTAAGAAATTTTGAAAATTTAAACAAAGGTTTAACAGAAATTTACAGAGTTTTACAGCCCGGAGGAAAATTAGTGGTTTTAGAATTTTCGAAACCTAAAACTATTGGTTTTAAGCAGTTGTATAGCTTTTATATGAATGTAGTTGCTCCTAAAGTGGGGAGTTTATTTGCAAATAATAAAGAAGCATACACTTATTTAAATAAAAGCGTAAAAGCGTTTCCCGAAGGACAAGAATTTATAAATATACTGAATGAAATAGGATTTACACAAACGTATTTAAAAAGATTAAGTTTAGGAATATGTACCATTTATTGCGGAAGCAAGTAATCCTGTTTTTATTACTTACCATTAGTTATTGCAACTACCTTTTTGCTCAAGGAAATGATATTCATAGAATAGAGCGAGATGATGTGCCTTATTATTTTGGCCTTACACTTGGCTACAATACAGGGTTTTTAGCCATTCAAAAAAATAATAAATTTTTGCAAGATGATAGTGTTTTAGTCGCAGAACCTTTGAGTTCTAGAGGAATTTCTTTGGGATTGCATGCAACAGCTAAACTTAACGACTATTTTGAACTTAAATTTAATCCACAACTTATTTTAGGTGGTGCTCGTAGTTTTAGTTACAAGTTAAAAGCAGGTTTAGATGAGGAAGCAATTAATCAAACTTTACCAACCACACTACTTTCATTCCCTTTAAGTTTTAAATTTAATAGCGATAGGATTAATAATTTTAGAACTTATTTGTTGCTTGGTGCTAAGTTAGATATTGATTTAAGTGCCAATAGTGCCGAAAGGTTAAAAGACAACTATATAAAGTTAGCTAAATATGATTATGGTGCAGAAGCTGGAATTGGGTTTAATATTTTTATGCGATACTTTACTTTGTCGCCAGAACTTAAAATTAGCTACGGATTCAACAATATCTTAGATAGAGACCCAGCAAATAAATACTCAGCAGTTTTTAACTCGTTACAAACCCGGATGATTATGTTTAGCCTTCATTTTGAGCAATAAAAATAAATACTTTACGTTTTAAAAATGTATGTTTAAAGAATACCAATCCAAGAAAAACCTTGCTATTTTCATAGCTGTGCTATTTCATGTAAGTGGATTTATTGGTATTACTTTTACACCTTATAAAAGTTGGTTTATAGAGGCAACCTGGCTTAATCTTGTTTTAATGGCAGTTTTATTGGTTTATACTAACGAAGATAACAATAGGAGCTTTTGGCTGTTTGCAGCTATAAGTTTTGTGGTAGGTTTTTTAGTAGAAGTAATTGGTGTAAACACAGGATTACTATTTGGAAATTATACCTATGGCAAACCAATGGGTATTAAACTCTTTAATGTACCCATACTAATTGGTGTACAATGGTTTGTAACAATTTATTGCTGTGGGGTAATTACATACAATGTTCAACGTTGGGTAGAAAATAGAGTGTTAAAAGAAACAGGTAAACTTCCTGAATTACAGCACTACAATAAAATTCAGATAATTTCACTCATTATTGATGGTGCTTTATTAGCTGTAATTTTAGATTATACACTAGAGCCCATTGCACAAAAGTTAGGATATTGGACTTGGGCCAACCAAAAAATTCCTATTTACAATTATATATGTTGGTTTTTTATAAGTGCTTTTTTGCTTTTAGTGTTGAGAATGTTTAAGTTTAAGAAAGTAAACCATTTTGCATTACACTTGTTTATCATTCAGTTGCTATTTTTTATAGCATTATCACTTTTTTTATGATTTTAGTTTATATAGCAATCACACTGCTGACCTTTGCTTTGATGGAAGGTATTACATGGCTTACACATAAGTATGTAATGCATGGTTTTTTATGGTATTTACACCAAGATCATCACCAACCACACCCTCATGTTTTTGAAAAAAACGATGCTTTTTTTTTAATTTTTGCCATTCCTAGTTGGTTATGTATCATGCTAGGGTTACAAAATGAGTATTACTGGGTAGCTTCAATTGGTTTTGGCATTGCATTATATGGGTTTGCTTATTTTGTAATACACGAAGTAATTATACACCAACGTTTAAAATGGTTTACACGAAGCAACAACAAATACATTAAAGTAATTCGTTGGGCTCATAAAATGCACCACAAACACTTAAATAAAGAAGATGGTGAAAGTTTTGGAATGCTCATTGTAGCCAAAAAATACTGGGATAAAGTAAACAAAGACCAAGCTTTACAGGCTAAATAGAAAATACGTTACTTAATCAGTAGTTTTTTATTGTAATTATCTCCTTTTTGTGTAGTGATAAGTAAAGTATAAATACCCTTATGCAGTGAAGTACAATTTATGATGCAAGAAGTATGATTTATAGTTTCTACTTTTACTATTTGCCCTAATTGATTTATAATTTTTACCTCTCTTATTTTTTCTTTTGATTGAATGGTGACGTAATCTCTCGTTGGGTTAGGATAAATGATAAAGCCCCCTCTAACTTCCCCAATAGGTGGAGCAATAGAACGTATTTGACTATAATTTTTTTTACCATCAAAATCAACTGCTTCAATTCTAAAATAAACCACCCCTAACCCTTCCAAAGGAGGAGAACTGTACTCGAAAGCATAGTCATTGATTATATTGTTTTTAGCAAAAAGTTTTGCTATTGTTCTAAAATTTATTCCATTTTCGGAGCGTTGGATATTGAAATGGGAAACACTTACTTCGTTAGAAGTTGACCATTTGTTTTCAATTAAACCACCCCTAACCCCTCCAAAGGAGGGGAATTGTGAGCCATTCATATTCGTAAATCGTACATCGTACATCATAAATCGCAAAGGCATTGCACTCACATTCACATTCACTGTATCTCTACTGTATTGCCCACATACATTTTGTTCTATTACATAAAAAGTGCTAACTAGAGGTTTTACAAAAAAGCCAGGTATGCCTGCTTTGGCTGTTATTTCTTGCCCTAAATTATTAAACCACCTTACCCCAGTTAAGCCATT
>JBMLOR010000014.1:0-22088 GCA_049242865.1 Chitinophagaceae bacterium
AATTCCCACATGGGCAGCCTGCCACTTTGTTCAAATTGCTTTAAAAAAGTAATCACAAAATCGTGACTTCGTTTTTTATCAATAATATTCAGCAAAGGATGTAAAGCCCTGTGCGTATCCCACAAACTAAAAACAGTGTAATAATTAAAGCCTTCGGCTTTGTGAATTTTTCCATCTCTTCCTTTGTATCTTCCATCTACATCATTCATTATACTTGGGTGAATCATGCAATGGTAAAGGGCAGTGTAAAATATGGCAAGGTTATCTTTTAGTTTTTTTGTTTTGTTGGGAAGTTTAGCATCTTCAACTTCAATTTTAGTCAATTCTTTTTCCCAACTATTAAAAGCTTGTTGTTTTATTTTTTCAAAATCCCATGTTGGATTTTCAGTATTTAAATTTCCAAAAGCACCTTGTTCATCGCAACTTGATAAACCATTTTTTATGAGTACCTGTAATCCTTTGTAAGTTCTGAAACGAATGATTAACTTGGTATCGTTTGTTCCTTCTTTTACAATGTAATTGTAGTTATAAAAACCTTTCATATTAGCTTGCAAAGGGCTATGCATTTCAACAGCATAGTACAACTCTTGATTGGTTGCCCAAGCTTTACTTCTTCTTATTCCACTAAATGTTAAGTTGGCTTTTTCGTGAATACTTCCTTCTAACAATTCATCTCTATGCTTCAAATTCAAAACAATATAACCAAATCCATCATCATTAAAAGTATATCGCTGAAAACCTGTTCTTGTAGTAGCAGTTAATTCAACTTTTACAGGAATATCATCTAAAACCACACTGTAAAAACCTGCAGAAGCTTTTTCATTTTTATGAGAAAACTTTGAATGCACATCCCAAGTTTTTAGTTTTTCAAACTCATCTTTTTTGCTAAACCAAGGCATAAAAGCAATGTCTCCATAATCGCTACAACCTGTACCACTTAAATGGGTGTGAGAAAATCCATGAATAATAGAATCGCTATAGTGATAACCACTGCAACCTTCCCAGCTGCCATCAATTCTAGTATCTGGGCTAAGTTGCACCATGGCAAAAGGCGTAGTTGCACCAGGAAAAGTATGCCCTGTACCGCCTGTACCAATAAATGGATTTACATATTTGGCAAATTGGGCGTTAGCAATTGTTGTACAAAACAAGCAAACCAATAAAACTAGATTTTTCATGTTGCTAAAGTACAGTACAAATGAACTATAATTAATTTTTTGAAAATGGGAATAAAAAAAAAGCATAAAGCAATAAACCCTTGGTAACCATATTTTTGTAAAAAATTATGATGATGGATACCTTAACTGCAACTGCTCCTGTGAGCTTTACCAATAGTGCTATAATAGAAATTAATAGATTAATGAATGAAGATGGTTTTGATAAATCACAATACCTTAGAATTGGTGTAAAAGGTGGTGGCTGTAGCGGCTTAACTTATGTTTTAGGATTTGATGTAAAACAAGAAGATGATGAAATTCACCATTTCGAAGATTTAACTTTTATCATGAACAAAAGCCATGGTTTATACTTGTTTGGAATGCAAGTTGATTGGCAAGATGGATTAAATAGCAGAGGTTTCACCTTCTCCAATCCTAATGCTTCAAAAACCTGTGGCTGTGGCACATCATTTAGTGTTTAGTCAACATGAAAATAAAATATACAAGCCTCAAAAATTATTTTGGGGCTTTTTTGTAGAGGTACAAAATTACAAATGAGAAAATAATGTTAGGAATCCAAGTGGCTAAAGTGGCATTTAAATTTCCTTTTGTACAAAACACTGTGCTAAACTTATCTGCCAAAATAAAAAGGGCAGCTATAATAAAACCAAGTGCTAAATGTGAGCCACTACCACCACGTACTTTTCTACCAGCAATTATGGCTCCAATTAAAGTAAGTAGTACAACTGTTACAGGCGTTGCATGCCTTCTACCCTGCTCAATTAATAATTCGTTGATATTTTCGCTTCCACTTGCCTTTTCTTTTTTTATATAAGCAGCTAGCTCAGAGCTACTCATTTTATCTTTAGTAAATTTTTCTCTGATTAATTGGTTTGGTTTTGCTTGCAACGATAATGCTTCAATTGTGGATTTAGAGTACATTTCTTTGATGCCATTTAGTTGCCTCGTAATTACATTTTCTATCTTCCAGTTATTTGCTTTTTTAACTGTATCCCAATACATTCTATCGGCTCTAAAGTTTTTTATTACTTCATTATTTTTAATTACATATCCAAAAAAAGTACTACTACTTTTACTAGCCGTATCATAGTTATAAAAGCCACCATAGGTAAAACTATCCACTTTTAAATGCAAAACATTATCATTTACTCGTACACTACTAATGGTTTTTTCGTAACTTGAATTTGCGTCTATGTATCTAGCTTCAAAACTAGTTCTGCGTTCATTAGCTTTTGGAATAAGGCTCATATTTGCCAACCACAAAATACCTCCCAAAAAAAGCCCTGCAATTACATAAGGCCTTAGCCAACGATTATAACTAATGCCACTAGCTAGAATAGCAATAATTTCGCTACGACCAGCCATTTTTGATGTAAAAAATATAACTGCAATAAACACAAATAATGGAAAAAGCAAAGAAGTGATGTGTGGAATAAAACCTAAATGGTATTGAATAAAAATTTGATACACACCTAACCTTGATTGTACAAAATTATCAGCATGCTCACTTGCATCAATAACTACAGTGATGATTACAAATAAAAAAATGCTAAAGAAAAAAGTAACCAAAAAATTTTTAATAATATACCAATCGAGCTTTTTCATTGTTTAGGTGGCAAATATACAAACGCCAAATTACAAGTTTCATGTAATCAAATGTTAAATAGATGCTTTGTTATGTTAAATAAAATAAATAAAAACTATATTTAAAATAATAGCTTTGCATTAACTTGTTTTTGCCTTGCTAAGGCTTTTTGTAACTATGTAACTTTAATATGCTTCAAAAAATTATTCAATTTTCGGTTCGTAATAAATTAATAATAGGAATTGCCACGCTCTTTTTAGTTGCTTTTGGCATTTACCAAACTTCTAAGCTACCCATTGATGCAGTACCAGATATTACTAACAATCAAGTTGTTGTTATAACATCAGCTCCAAGTTTAGGAGCAACAGATATTGAACGATTAATTACTTTTCCTATTGAACAAGCCAACAGCAACATTGCTGGCATTGAGGAAATAAGAAGTTTTTCCCGCTTTGGTTTATCACTAGTTACAATTGTATTTTCAGAATCTACTGATATATACTGGGCAAGACAACAGGTTACAGAACGTTTAACACTTGTAAAATCTCAAATTCCTGAAAGTATTGCAACACCCGAACTTGGTCCAATTACTACTGGCCTTGGAGAAATTTATCAATATGTTGTAAAAGCAAAAAAGGGATATGAAAATAAATATAGCTTAACGGATTTAAGAACCATACAAGATTGGGTTGTAAGGAGGCAATTGCTTGGTGTAAAAGGTGTAGCAGAGGTTAGTAGTTTTGGAGGAAAACTAAAACAGTTTCAGATTTCGATTAATCTAAACAAACTACATGCAAACAATATTACAGTGCAGCAAGTATATGATGCTGTAAGCAAAAGCAATGAAAATACTGGTGGCACTTATATAGAAAAAGGACCTCAAGTTTTGTTTATTAGAACTGAAGGTTTAATTAATAAAATAAGTGATATAGAAAACATTGTAATAAAACAAGCAAGTGGTTCAATACCATTAATGATAAAAGATGTTGCTACTGTTGAAACTGGTTTTGCTACAAGATTTGGTGCATTAACTTATAATGGTGATGGTGAGGTTGCTGGTGCTATTGTAATGATGCTAAAAGGTGAAAACAGTAATAAAGTAATAAAAAATGTTAAAGAAAGAATTGAGCAAATAAAAAAAACATTGCCAGAAGGAATAGAAATTGAAGCTTTTTTAGATAGAACAAAAATGGTAAACAATGCCATAAAAACTGTTGAAACTAATTTATTAGAGGGGGCTTTGATAGTTATACTTGTACTGGTATTTTTTTTAGGAAATTTACGTGCAGGCTTGTTAGTTGCTAGCGTAATTCCATTAAGCATGTTGTTTGCTATTATTATGATGAATGCTTTTGGAGTAAGTGGCAATTTAATGAGTTTGGGTGCATTAGACTTTGGATTAATCGTAGATGGAGCTGTAATAATTGTAGAGTTTGTAATGCACAAATTATACAGTAAATCTACTGTAAAAAGCACATCAAAAATTTCACAACATCAGATGAATGATATTGTTGAAGTTGCATCTAACAAAATGATGAAAAGTGCTGTATTTGGGCAACTTATCATTTTAATTGTGTACTTGCCCATTTTTACCTTGCATGGCATTGAAGGTAAAATGTTTAAGCCAATGGCACAAACTGTAATGTTTGCCTTAATTGGTGCCTTTATATTATCGGTTACTTACATACCCATGATGAGTAGTTTAGTATTGAGTAAAAAAATTAAACTACAGCAAGATTTTAGTTATAAAATTTTACAAAAATTTACCTCAATTTATCAAAAAGCATTAACAAATGCCTTGAACTATTCAAAAACAGTTATAACAACCACAATTATATTATTTTCAGTTTCTATCTTTATTTTATCAAGGATGGGAGGAGAGTTTATTCCAACTTTAGAAGAAGGAGATTTTGCAGTTGAAACTAGAGTATTAACTGGCAGTAATTTGTCTACCACTATTGATTACTGCCTTAAAGGTGCAAGTATTTTAAAAGCTCAATTCCCAGAAGTTGAAAAAGTTGTAACTAAAATTGGAAGTGGTGAAATACCTACTGATCCCATGCCAATTGAAGCTGCTGATATGATGGTGATTTTAAAAGAAAAAAAATATTGGCAATCGGCAAGTACCTTTAATGAATTAGCAGCAAAAATGACAGAAGCCTTAGAAGATGTTCCAGGCTTATCAGTTAGCTTTCAATTTCCTGTACAAATGAGATTTAACGAATTAATGACTGGTGCAAAGCAACAAGTGGTTTGCAAAATTTTTGGAGAAAATTTAGATAGCTTAGCAGCTAAAGCAGAAGAACTTGGGAAAATTGCTAGTAAACTTAAAGGGAGTAAAGAAGTTTATGTAGAAACCGTGACAGGTATTTCACAAATTATTGTTCAATACAATAGAGCTGCATTAGCACAATATAATGTACACATAAAAGATGTTAACACTTTAATAAACACAGCATTTGCAGGACAATTTGCAGGTGTACTATTTGATGAAGAAAAAAGATTTGATATTACAATAAAGCTACAAAACAACCAACGTAAAAGCATTGATGATGTTCGTAATTTATTGGTTCCATTAGCAAATGGTAGTCAAATTCCTCTACATCAATTAGCAACTATAGAAGAAGTTGAAGGACCCAATCAAATTCAAAGAGAAGATGCAAAAAGAAGAATTACAGTTGGATTTAATGTTGAGGATAGAGATATTGAATCTATTGTAGAGGAGTTAAAAAATAATGTTCAAAACAATTTAAAATTGCCCACAGGTTATTACATTAATTACGGTGGAAGTTTTGAGAATTTACAAAAGGCAAAACAAAGTTTAAGCTTTGCAGTACCAATAGCTTTACTTTTAATATTTATCTTATTATTTTTTAGTTTTAAAAGTATTAAACTTAGTTTACTCATTTACGTAACCATACCATTAAGTGCTATTGGTGGAATTTTGTTGTTAGCAGCTCGAGGTATGCCATTTAGCGTAAGTGCAGGTATTGGATTTATTGCTTTGTTTGGAGTAGCTGTTTTAAATGGAATAGTGTTGGTTTCAGAATTTATTAATTTATTAAAAGAAGAAAGTTTAGCCCTTAAAGAAACCATTATACTAGCAGGGATAAACAGATTAAGACCAGTTTTAATGACTGCAACTGTAGCATCATTAGGCTTTATACCAATGGCATTAAGCAATGGTGCAGGTGCCGAAGTGCAACGTCCTTTAGCAACTGTAGTTATAGGTGGGTTAATTTTTGCAACCATTTTAACTTTATTTGTATTGCCTGTTTTATTTTATTGGATGATGGAAAAAAAGAAAATTAAAACTTCAAAAACTGTAACAACAGCCTTACTATTATTAGTAATTAGCTCACATTCTTTAAAAGCACAAAATACAATTAGCTTATCTAATGCTATTGATTCGGTGGTTACAAACAACTTTGTTTTAAAAAATGAGCAACAAAAAATTGATTATGCAAAAACATTAATTGCAAGTTACAAAAGTGTTGCACCAACTAATTTCACAACAGACTTAGGCCAGTACAATAGTATTTTTTTTGATACTAGAATTGGGGTGTCTCAAAGTTTTCTTTTGCCAAAAGTTCATCAAGCAAGTAAGCTACTACTTGAGCAGCAACACATATTAGCAATAAAAGAAGAAGGTATTACAAAACTAAATCTAACACTTGCTGTTAAAGAAATTGCAGCTCAATACAATTATCATTACCACAAAAAACAGGTTCTACAAAAAATCGACAGTATTTATACAATTGCTATTTCAAAAGCAAAAAATAGATTAAAAAATGGGGAAACTAATATTCTTGAAGAGGCGATTTTAGAAGCTCATCTCAATAATATTAAAGTTGAAATATTGAATGTTGAAAACAATATTCATAATTGTATTTTACAATTTAATCATCTTTTGCAAACAGAAAAAAAATATACACCTGAAGTTTTTGAAAACTTCTTGTATGATATAAAAAATACATTACAATCAATTAACAGTAACCATCCTTTATTATTGTATTATCAACAGCAAATAAGCATAGCGAATGCACATACATTGGTTGAATCAAAAAAATTATTGCCAGAAATTACTTTGGGATATAACAATACAAGTATTAGAGGCATTGGGGCCGACGATAAAATGTATAATGGTTTATATAGATTTCAAAGTATACAAGCCGGGGTTGCTTTACCCATTTTTAACAAAGGTGCTAAAGCAAAAATTGCAGCTAGTAAACTACAAGAAAAAATTGCTGTAAGTAACTATACCATTGAAAAAAAACAAATTGAAAATGAAATTATAAAAACAGCAGAAACTCAACTAAAAAATAGTAAAACCATAGACTTATACAAACTAAAACTATTGCCAGTAAATAATACAATTATGCAATCGGCACTTGCACAATTTAACTTAGGCGAAATAAATTACATACAATTTACCACTATTATAAACGAGGCTATTCAAATACTACTTAAATACACAGATGTTTTATTTGATGCTAATAAAACTAACATTCAACTAGATTATTTACTTAACTATTAGTATTAAAAAATTGAAAGAAATTTAATCATGAAAATAATAAAATATGCTAGCCTATTTATTTTAATTGGCTTAAATAGCTGTAGCCAAAGTAAAAAAAATGATGAAAAAGAAGCATCAAAAAAATCTGTTGAAATGGAGGTTCAGCTTAATGATACTCAAATAAAAAATGCAGGGATAACAACCACCTTTCTTCAACAACAAAACATTGAAACTAGCATACAATTAAATGGACGAATTGATGTGCCACCTCAAAATCTTGTTAGTGTTAGTGTTCCTTTAGGAGGTTACTTAAAAAGTACAAAACTTTTGCCAGGTATGCATGTAAGTAAAGGAGAAGTAATTGCTGTAATGCAAGATCAACAGTATATTCAACTTCAACAAGATTTCTTGCTTACTCAATCTAAACTACATTTCTCTGAAATTGAACTTGCAAGACAAACTAATTTAGCTGCTACACAAAGTACTAGTGACAAGCAACTTCAAGCCGTTCAAGCAGAAGTTAATCAATTAAAAATAAATGCAATTGCACTAGGCGAAAAATTAAAATTAATAAATATTAATCCTGCAAAACTTAATAGTAATAACATTTCTAAAGAAATAAATATTTATAGCAATATTGATGGTTACGTTAATAATGTGCATGTAAACATTGGCAAATACGTAAATGCTAGTGATGTTTTATTTGAACTAATAAACCCTACAGACATTCATTTAAATTTAAAAGTGTTTGAAAAAGATATACCTAATATTTTTATTGGTCAACAAGTAAGTGCATTTACTAATAATGATCCTCAAAAAAAATACACTTGCGAGGTAATACTCATTAATAAAAATGTTAATGAACAAGGTGTAACTGAGGTACACTGCCATTTTGAAAACTACAGTAAATTATTATTGCCAGGTATGTATATGAATGCTATTGCTAAAATTAACAGCAAAAATTCTTACACTTTGCCAATATCATCGATAGTAAGATTTGAAGGAAAAGATTATGTTTTTATTGAAGAAAAAAAGGGCATTTACTCCTTAAATTTTGTTGAAGTTGGTGTAAAACAAGAATCATTTGCTGCTATAAATAACTATAAAAATTTTGAAGGAAAAAAAGTAGTAAGTAATGGTGCTTACACGCTTCTTATGAAACTCAAAAACATTGAAGAAGAATAAAATAGAATTACAACAATTACAACAAAAAAAGCCTCAAATCGCATTTATGATTTGAGGCTTTTTATTATTAACTATATGGCTATTCAACTACAATCTTTTGGTTGAAGGTGTGCCGTGTATTTGTAATATGCAAATTATAAGTTCCTTTTGGCAAAACTTGTGTAGGCGAAATACTTAGTGTTGCATTTTCCTGGTTTATTGATAATGTGTGATGATAAACCAACTTACCTTCTACTGTCAAAATTCTTAAGTCGTATTTACCTTGTTCAACATTATTCAATTGAACCCCAATTTGATTGCCCTTAACAGGATTTGGATATACTGTTAAGTAGCTTAAACCTGCTTGATTATTTTTTACAGCAACAATTGAACTATATTTTTCAATATCGTTTTGTTGCAAAATTTTTATTCTATAGTATATTATTTTATTATCGTTGTTTATATCATCCAAATAACTATATGCATTTGTTACAAGTCCATTTTTTGCAACTTGAGTATTAATGATTGTGAAGTTAGTACCATCTTCACTTTTTTCTAAATCGTATGATTTAACGCCAGTTTCATTTTGTGCTTGCCATTTAATTTTTACTTTTTTATTATCTAATTTTTCGGCTACTACTTCAAAGCCTTTATTAGGCAAAATGCTATTTCTAAAAACAACAATAAATCTATCATCAGCATCTGCTACAGAACTTGTAAATTGATGAATATATGAAGATGTATTTAAGTCAATAAGCGTTTCTGTATTCAAAACTTTATCAATTAAGTAAGCTTTTGCACCCGCATCCCAATTATTTGGTTTTAATTCTAAGGCATAATTTGCATTAGTTTTAAGACTTTTTAAGCTAACAAAAACACTGTCGTTACTTGCACCAATAAATGGTCTGTTTTCAATCGACAAAATGTAGCCATCTCTATTCAAAGCTATATTTTCCTCATTATTCCAAAGTTTCTCGGCATCCTCATTAAAACTAACTTGCTTATTGAAATTATTATGGAATTGTGTCATTACTTCACCTACAACTTCAGGTGTTGAAGATTCATATCTATTTAACCCTATACGTAATTGATCAATTTTGCCTGTGCCAGCTCCAAAAACAACTACAGTATCTCTTCTTGATTTTGCTGCTTCTGTAAACACAACACTTTGAGTAGTTGCATTGGCTTGTACAAAAAATGCTTGTCCACTTTGTATAATTTCTTTTTGTGCAGTACTTCCACCAGTTATTGTAAAATTATTAGCACTATTTCTTTGAATAGTGATGTAACCTCCAGTGCCAGAACCACCACCCAATCTTGGATCCCAAGTATATACAGTATTGGTAATTCCACTACTTGCTGTAAAAACATCTTCTAACGAAACTGCACTTGCATAAGGGTTTGGTATTAAAATGTAATTATTAATTGCTACCGATGAGTTGAAAGATTTTGTACCCATTAACAGCTCACCTGTGCTTCTTAAAGTAACATTTGCTGTGTTGGGAAAAACAGTTCCTGTAGGACCAGCAATAAATGCACCAAATGCATTATTTAACGCTGTACCAGTAAGATTTACAGCTGCAGGATTAGTTACATTAGTCCAAGTATTTGCATTGCCATTAAAAGTGAAAAAGTTATAACCTGGTCTTATAGCAGATAAATTACTACCACTTGGACCAACTATATCAACTTGAGTTTTCCAAGTAGTATTTAATGAACTTGGTGTAGCTTGAGTAACTGGTGCTGTTAAAAGTCGCCATGCTCTTCTTGCTGGTAAAAAACGTTCAACAGTAACATTACCAGTAACTGTTCCTCCACTAGTTCCTACTCTTGCTGTACGAGTAGATATTGAAGACAATGTAAGGTTATTATTGGTATTAAAATTTCCGTTTGTAATAATCAAATTGCCATTCACAGTTAAACTACCATTTAAAGTAACTCCAGCAGCATTATTGATAGTTAAATTATAAATTGCATTGCCAGCAAATGTATTTGCTGCAATAGTTTGAGGTGTAGTACCTACAAACTCAATAGTTGCACCATCAGCATGAATTATAGTTCTACTTGTAACTGTTAAAGTTCCATTGTTTGTAATATTACCCGAAACTCTGAATATGCCATATCTTGTAAAGCCACTATTATTTGTAACAGTTAAAGTGGCTCCATTATTAATAGTAACATTTTTTGCAAAACTTAACCATTGAGCTTGATTATCGCCATTAATTTGTGGGAATCTATTAGTAGTTGCTGATACATCAGGAATTAAAATATCATCATCAATTGTTGGAACAACACCACCACTCCAATTTGCTGCAGTATTATAGTTTGTTGTTGAAGCCCCTGTCCATGTATTTACAAGACGAGTTGCTGTAATTACATACAATTTAGTGGTTACCAAATCTTCAGCAGTTACTAAAACATTAATCGTATTTGTGCCTACTATTAAAGCTAAACTTGCTGATGCTGCTCCACTATTTACAGTTGCATAAGCACCACCATTAATACTAACTTGTATGGTAGCATTCACAAAATCTTTAGTAGGTGTAACTGTAATAGATGAAATATTATTGGCATAAGTAACTGAATAAGCAGTTGTATTTGTAGCAAAAGTTGGAGAAAGACTACCACTGCTTATTGAAAGTGAAATTAAATCTGCATCATTTGATAAAGGAATAACGGTATCTGTTGCTGAAAAACCACCTTGGTCTGCTACAGAATTTTTATTAGCTCTAACTCTGTAATAATATGTTGTATTTGGAGAAAGACCTGTTAAGTTGTGTGAGGTTCCGTTTACATTTAACCCATTGTAACCACTCACAAAAGAAGAAAAATCTCCACTTGTTGAAACGTCTAAGTAATAATTATTAATATTTTGCAAATTAGCCATTAATGGAATATCCCAGTTAGCCGTGAATCCATTTCCATTTTTGTTTGTTTCAGGTTTTACTCTAGGTATTATTGTAGCGTAACTTTCTACCCAATTACTAGTATTACCTGTTAAGCTCATGTTTGTTAAGGTTCCATTATTTGAATTGCTAGTTTGTGCTTCAAGCGTTGTAATACCTGTATTTGTTGCACCAGCAATTCCTTTATCAAAATCATAATACTGCACTAAGTTATTTAATGATGAACTTATGATGGTTTGCATATTGCTGTTGATTTCTGAAGCACTTCTTGCAATATTCCATAACCTAACTTCATCAATAGCTCCAGTAAAATATTTTGGAGATGCTTGAAAACTATGTACTCCAATTCGCAAAGATTCTGTATTTGCTGTTGTGGTTATAGCAGTTCCTGTAAGACTTGTTGCTACCCCATTTATATAAAGTGTTCTTACGCTTCCTTCTTTTACTGCTGCTATATGATACCATTTACCAGCTTCTAAAACACCATTGGCAGTTTGCAATCCATCGAAAGTTAACCCTGTAAATGGTGATGTAGTGGATAATCCAAGATAATATCCTAAAGAACCATTAGTATGAGATTTACTAATAATACCTGCACCATTAGTAAAGCTAGTGGGTCGTATCCAAGCTTCTATTGTATAATTGGTAGTTAAATCAAGCACATTTGCATCTGCAATTGTTACATGGTCATTCGTACCATCAAAATTCAATGCATTACCTGGTGCAGTGTATAAATTAGCTGTATCTTCAATAAAATAACCTTTTACAGCAAAATCATTGGTGGCATTTCCTGTTCCATCACCAATGGCAAAAGAGTTTGTAGTGGTTGCACCAAACGGTATCATTCTAAATGTTACAGTACTTGTAGATGGTACGTTTTGTAATGCTGCTATACCTGATAAATCTATTGGCGATAACTTAGCTGTTGTTAATGCAGTTACAGTTGAAATTGAACGTGTTGCAATGTTTACAAACGAACCATTATTTATTTGATATTGAAATTGATACTGATTTGGACCACTTGTATTTATCCTAATATTTACAGTATCTATTAAACTAAAATTTACAGTTTTACCTGATGTTGGTTGCAGCTTAAAACTCATGAATTTATTTTCACTAATACCAACTGTAGCAGTAGAATTAGACCATGATAATGCCCCCCAATATCCTGCCAATCCAAATGTACCAGTATTTCCAGTGCCTACAGTAAAAGACTGAGGTGCTGTAATTCTTGAGTCTAATGTTGTGGGAGCAAATGAACTAGTTGCTCCATTACTTTGTGTGCTATTTAAATTTGCTGTATTAAAACCAGCTAACACAGTTGTAGGAAAAGCAGATCTGGTATCTACAACATTTTGTGGATATGCTAATACTGAATTATAGGCATTATACATAGTACCCATTGCAGTTAAATTTCCATTTGCATCACGCAATGGAAAATGATCTTCAAAAAAAGGAGCATATCGTTCGATGCGTGGATCACTGTCCATCCATGGTAAAGCCAACTCAAAAAATGCTTGATTTACAGCAGCACTTCTATTTACATTGGCATTAAACTCAGTAACCCAAATAGGTTTTTTATACAAATTCCAAACATTATCTATGTAAGCTTTAAATCTATTTAAAACTTGCGTTGCTGTTGGATTAGCATTTAGGGTGCTTAACCAATTGCCCCAATCGTACCAATGCACACAAACCACATCATAATGCATTTTTTGCTTTTCAGCTTCGGTAGTAAAACTATCAACCCAAGTTGCATAGCCTTCTTCTTTTCCTACAGGGCTACCCATTCTATATCCTGCTCTGAGCAAATTTTTGTATAATGGTAAGGCTTCACTAACATACAAATTTGCTTGACCATCTCCATCAGGCTCATTAAATGCCAAATAATGGGTTACAGAATCTTTATTTATAACAGAATCTACACGTAAATCTGCAGCACTATTTCTTCCCCAAGCCATTGGCACAAACTCTCTTGTTGAAATTGTTGTATCTCTTATACCCCAATCATAAAACCAAGTAACATTTGCAGCAATTTCATCTTGATTGGTAATTACACCTGCTCCTTTTTTTCTTACTGGTGTGTTTGGTAAGGGTAGTACTCTAATAAATGAAATTTTATTTTGCATTTCAAAGGCTAAATTCACATTTATGGCACTTTGAGTAGCCATGTATGTAAATCTTTCCCCTGTGCCATCTTCGTTTTCAGCTAAAGTAGCCATAAAACCAAAACTTAATTGAATAGACTTTATACTATTGTTTAACCCACCTGGTATGGCATTACCTTTATAAATAGTTCTCTCAACACAAGTTGCAGAGGTTCCACCAAAATTATACCCTGAATAAATAGTGAGCTGAGCTTGGATATTTTGATACAAAACCACTAATAACATCACTAACAAAAACTTTTTCATATTTTACTATTTATTAAATAATCTCTCGATTTAGAGCAATCTCGTATACAAATATAACAATTCAAACGTTTAACAAATGAAATCTAAAAAAAACTCGAAGATTTTAATCTTTTTGAAAATTCCCTTTTTTTAAAACTATCATCCAAATGCATCAACAAATACAAACTTGCTACACTTTGGTATAACTAAACTTCAAAAAATTTCACATTACAATTAACAAAATGTTGAAAATTTTTCTTAACAGTTTGATTACTAACTTGATAAATAGAATATTCTTGCAACAAATAATAAAACCATAATGTCAAACTTTTCTTCATTTAATTTCAACAATCAAAAAGTTTTAGTGAGAGTAGATTTTAATGTTCCTCTTCACAAAGAAACTTTTGAAATAACAGATGACACAAGAATTAAAGCTGCTGTTCCTACCATAAAAAAAATAATTAATGACGGGGGAAGTGTAATTTTAATGAGCCATTTAGGCCGACCAAAAGATGGACCTGAAAATAAATCGTCTTTACAGCATATAGTAAAACATCTTCATCAACTTTTAAACACTGACTCTACAAAACCAGTTAATGTTTTTTTTGCAAATGATTGTATTGGCGAACAAGCATACCAAACTGCAAGTATGCTAAGAAATGGTGAAGTTTTACTTTTAGAAAACCTACGTTTTTATAAAGAAGAAGAAAAAGGAGACGAAGCTTTTGCCCAAAAATTAGCTCAACTAGGAACTGTTTGGGTAAACGATGCTTTTGGAACAGCCCATCGTGCACATGCTAGCACAGCAGTAATGGCTAAATTTTTTGATAGAGAAAAAAGATTTTTTGGTTTACTAATGGATGCTGAGGTTTCAGCAGCCAACCAAGTTTTACATAATACCCAAAAACCATTTACTGCCATAATTGGTGGTGCCAAAGTGAGCGATAAAATATTGATTATTGAAAACTTATTGAATAAAGCTACCGATATTATTATAGGTGGAGGAATGGCCTACACTTTTATGAAAGCACAAGGAGGCACCATTGGTAAAAGTTTATGTGAAGATGATAGATTAGATACTGCTTTAGAAATTCTAAAAAAAGCTGCCGAAAAAGGAGTAAATATTCATTTACCGAGTGACAGTGTAATTGCAGACAACTTTAGTAATGATGCCAACACTTCTAACGCTCCAAGCAATAACATTTGTGATGGTTGGATGGGTTTAGACATTGGTTCTAACGCTTGCGAGCAATTCACAAATGTATTATTACAAAGTAAAACTATTTTATGGAACGGCCCTATGGGCGTATTTGAAATGTCGAAATTTCAGCACGGCACTAAAGCTATTGCAATAGCAGTAGCTAAGGCTACAGAAAATGGTGCATATAGTTTGGTTGGTGGTGGCGACAGTGTTGCTGCTGTTAATCAATTTGGCTTTAACAACAAAGTGAGTTATGTAAGCACAGGCGGTGGTGCTATGTTAGAGTTTTTTGAAGGAAAAGAATTGCCGGGCATTGCTGCAATAACAAAAGATTTCTAAATAATATTAAAAAACAAAGGAAAAACGCAACAAAATTTTGGTAATTGATTATCACTTTTATATTTGTTGCACATTTATAACAAAAAAAAATTAAAGGTGGCTTACGATACAACAGAACAAAAACCTAGTGCATATAGTAAGATAATAAGAGCAGGTAAAAAAAGAACCTACTTCTTCGATATCAAAGAATCTAGAGTAAACGATTATTACTTAATAATTACAGAAAGTAGAAAAAGATTTGATGATAATGGGTATGATAAAAGTAAATTATTTGTTTACAAAGAAGACCTAAACAAATTTGTTAATACTTTAACTGATGTTGTGAATCATGTAAAAGTAGAACTAATGCCTAATTACAATTTCGATGAATTTAATCACGAAAGCATTAGCCCTGATTATGCAAAACCAGTTGAAAATACACAAACATCTGTAGAGGTAAAAACAGATGAAATTGTACAAGAAGAAAAATTAGAACAACCCATTGAAATACAGGATTCTAGCAACGATAAAAATGTAAATAGTGCCCATGAAACTGTAGATAAATGGTAAACTTTTAAATCCTGTGTTTCACAGGATTTTTTTTTGATAGTAGTATAAAACATAAAAAAAGGGCCAGGATAAATATCCAGCCCCGTTTTTAAAATCCAATATCCTATGAAAAACCGACGCGAAAGTAATAGGCTGAAACATATTTAACAAAAAAATAATATTAAAATAGCATTAAAAATTAAATCGTTTGACAATTAAATAAACTTATCAAAAGATGATTAGCTTGGTTTTGAGTTAAACCTGTAATAACTAAATTTTAATCCTATAAATAAACTAAAAAAGAATACAAAACAATAAGTTTTAACGTGATTAAATGGATTCATTAACCTATCTATGCTTTCATTTATGATTACATTTGGACTTGTAAAAATATCCCAACTATTAAATCTTAAAAATCTACCTAAATAAACGCCATAGCTACAAACTATTACTATGGATATTATAAAAAATAACGACAGCTTTTGTGAGATATATTGCCTAAAAAATGTTTCAATATCTTTTAATGAAACTATGGTACAAATTAATCCAACCCAACTAGCTTGTATAACTAAAATTACATCAAACCAAAGTGGCACATCTTTTCTTTCCTTAAAATGTAAAACATCTGTAATTAAATAGGCTGCATTTGGAAAAAATATAAGCCATAAAACAAATACAAATACTTTAGCGTGTAGGTTTAACTTGTTTTTCAATAAAAAACTACTCAACAAAATAGGTATTACAGCTAAAAACGTATTCCAAATATAAAATCCAAAGAAAAATGTTTTGGTATAAACAAATCGTGCCAACAATAAAAACATCAAAAATGAAATACTAAGTAGTATTGTTTTAAAAGAATGGTTAAAATGCATAGTTAAAATATTTTAGGTAAAAAAATAATACAAGCAATTACTAAACTTACCAAACAAAACAGCAAAACAGCCCCTGCTGATACATCTTTTATTATTTTAATAGATGGATGAAAGTCTAACGATAAATAATTACACAACTTTTCAATTGCTGTGTTTACAATTTCTAAACTTAATACTATTCCAATGCACAATACAATAGCCAACCATTCGGTAACTGATGATTTAAAAACAATAGCACCTATAATAACTATTGCTGCTGCTAACATTTCTAAAACAAAATTTTTTTCGTGTAGCAGGGTATATTTTATACCACAATAAGCGTGGTATATACTTTTTAAAATTGTCATACTTATTATTTTATTAATTAAAACCCATATTGCTAGTATTTAAACTGGCAATATGGGAATTGTAGTTTTCAATAGCTTATACATTTAATAAGCTTTAAATTATATTTTTTTCGAATTTCATTTATGGGCTCATCAATTATGTTGTAAAACTGCAAATCACAAATGCATTTTGCTTGTTGACCTTGCTTATAATGCCAAACCATTTTGTTATACAAATGAGGGAAATGAAGTCCTAATGCAGCAATACCAATAGTAACAGGAGATTTATTGCCATTACCCATCATAAAACACTGCATTAAAATTTCATCAATTATTGTCATTTTATAGCCAAGCAAAATATGCTTTACATCGTGTGTGCTAAAAAATGGCACAAGGTTTAGTTTATGCTTATTTAAGCAATTTACAAGAGCATTGCCCAAAGTATTTTGCTTACAATTTAATAGTTTATTTAGGGTTACTAATGTTTGTTTTTTATTGTAAAAAACTGCTTGCAACAGCTTAACTAAAAAATGAAATAAAACATTAAACCATTTACTTAGGTACAATACATATTTACTATACATATAATAAGTTTTTAAATATTTGTGTTTGAATACCAATTAATTTTTCTACTAGCATACATGGCAATACTTAGTATTACAAATAAGCCAATACTACCTACTAATAAAGCAGTATCCTCTAACCTAATTAATACAAAAATGAATGAGTATAAACCCCCAATAAAACTTGCAAAAATTAATGCAGTACTATTACTTTTAAAATGTGCTTTGGCATATAAACTTATCAGTAATACAGTTGCAGATGCTGCAATTGCATATGCATAATCAAACAATAAAAATTCACTAATAGAAAGTAACAAAGTAAAAAACACCAATAAAGCTACTCCAACTAAAATATACTGAACCGGGTGTAGTGGTTTCTTTTGCATTAACTCAATAATAAAAAATAAGGCAAAACTTAATGCTATAAACAATATGGCATACTTTATACACCTATTTGTTTTACTATAATGATCAGCTGGCTGTACCATACTTACTCCAAATGCATAAGTAGAAGGTTGAACAATAAACTCTTTTAAAGCTGTACCAAAAGGCAAATTAGCACTATTAAAATTCCAAGTTGCTGCAAACCCACTATCGTTTACTACCCTTTCGCTAGGAACTTTATTGCCATCAAATTTTGGATTTGCCCAACTACTTTGTACACTAAATTTACTATTTGCAGCTAATGGTAAAAAACGCAAATTTTCGCTACCGTTTATTTTTGCCACCAAAGAAAAATCTAAAGCTTTACCTATCATTTCTTTGGTGAAAGGGATAGTTACACTTAATCCCTCTGGTTTAAAAGTTGTATTTACAGTTTCTGAACTTCTGTATTCATCTGCAACTATTTTAGGTGCATCTACCCATTTATTAAATGTTGCAGCAAATGGTAATCCTGGAGCAAAATCATAATTAGCTCCATTAAATTGTACTACTAATTTCTCATCAATTCCTTTAATATCATTAAGCAAAAAACAAAGTTTTGCTTTTGAAAAATCTATTTGCTCAATGGCAACATCATTAGGAATTGTTGGGGCAAAATTTCCATTTACTTTTAAAGTTGATTTGTATAAATACACTTTATAAATACTTCTTGGCCTTACTTCTGGCAAAAGGTTACCTTGAACATTTAAATTTTGTGGCAATAAAAACAAATCTCTAGTTACAAGCTGCTCTTTATTTTCAACCTTTACTTTTTCGGTGTAAGGCAAATAAATAAATGGGGTACCAATTGTTTGGTCATTTGCCCATTTGTTACATACTTCTTGAACAACAGATGCTTGTCTTTTTTCTCTCTCTTCCACCAAATTCGAAATAAATAAAGTAGGTATTAACAGCACTACAACCATTATACCCATTATAATTGCTTTAATTAATGGTTTATTGTTTTCTGGAGATTTGTTTGCAACATAACTTGTATCGTTGCTTGTAACTTCTACAAATTCATTACTTGTGTTAAAATTGTTTTGTTCCATGTTTTTATTTTTAAATGATGATTGATGAAAACGTTGTTGTAAAAATTTTAGAGAGCATAGGTTAGCAATTAAAATTGGTAGTGTTATGTAACTGCTAGCCCATAAAAACTGATGTAAATAACTGGCAGCATAATCATACCCAAATAGCTCACCTAACAAAGCAGTATTTAAATTACCATAAAAAATAATAATGAAACCTGTGGCTATACTATATGCTAACCAAGCAATACGATTTTGCCACTTCAACCAATTTATACAAAAAAAAGTTAGTCCAAGGGCTATACATGCTGGTATTGTAACCAATAAGCTTAACGGAAAAATTATGACTGCAATAAAAGCTTCTTTTTGACATACCACTGTAAAAATTACAGTAAGTAACGAATACATTAAACTAGTTAAAAACCAAATTCGTATTGCCAACATTAGTGTAGATATCTGCTTATTCATTTTAAAAGTGCTTTGTTTTTCAAAGTATTTATACAAAAAAAATTATTTATTATTATTAATCATTTGTTCTAAAGCAGCCAAATGCTGTTTAAATGCTAGTTCACCGGCTTTTGTTGTACTGTAAGTTGTATTTGTTTTTCTACCAATAAATCCTTTTTGTACTTTAAGGTAACCACTTTCTTCTAATCCTTTGATATGGCTTGCCAAGTTACCATCTGTTATTTGCAATAATTCTTTAAGATCATTAAAACTAATGGCATCATTAACCATTAAGGCACTCATAATTCCTAAACGGATTCTGTTGTCAAAAACTTTATTTAAATGTAAAATAGGATTCATTTGTAAAAATACTTGGGTTAATTTCTTTCGTATTTAGCCCACATAATTAAACCATAAACAATATGTAACACACCAAAACCAGCAGCCCAAAAATATATTCCTAAACCTATAAAATACAGATTTAAAATACCCAAAATTATTTGTCCAATGCCTAAATATCTTACTTCACCTAAAGTAAACTTACTTGCATTTACTAAAGCTAATCCATAAAATATTAAACAGCCGGGGGCAATTAAACCAAAAGCTCCATGCTCAATTAATTTAAGAATATATAAACCTCCAGCCAACATAGGTATCATCATATTTATAGCAACACGTTTTGAAGTATTACCCCATAATGGAGTATTTGTTTTTTTGCTTCTTAACCAAGTAAATAAAAAAGAAAGTAAAAAAGAAGCAACAAAAGTTACTACAGCTATTATAAATAGCTTATTGCCCATGTAATCTTTTAGATTATAATTTCTATTGTACAAGTGACTATCCAATTCACTTAACACTAATCCTTTTGAATTTTTGATAACGTTGCCGGCAAAATAAGCTCCAATTAAAGCACAAGTGCCAGCAGCTACGCCACTTAATCCACTTAAACTTAAAAATTTACTACTACGCTCCATCATGTTTTTTATGTGAAGCAAATCACTATTTTGTTGCAAATTATTATCGTTCATAAAAGCACTTTGAATTGCAAAGTAAACAAGATTTTTTAATACCTAACAAATATTTTTTTATTTTTCTTAAAATGGCTTGTAGTTTTTTGGTTTTGAATTTACATTTACAGCCTTTACATGCACAATCAAGGGCAACATATACTTAGCACACCCATAGAGTATTTAAAAGGTGTTGGACCAATAAAAGCAGATCTTTTAAAAAAAGAATTGTCCATCTTCACCTTCGACGATTTACTCAACCATTTTCCTCATAGACATATTGATAAAACACAAATTTCCACCATTGATTCTATAGATTATAGTACAGAATTTGTTCAAGTTAAAGCAAGATTGCTGAGTTACGAAATTATAGGACAAAAAGCTGGCAAACGATTAGTTGCATTTGTAAAAGACAGTACAGGAATACTAGAGTTGGTTTGGTTTCAAGGTGTTACTTATATGGAAAAATATTTGCAAGAAGGTGCAGATTATTTTTTATATGGCAAAACCAGTTTTTTTAATGGAAAACCACAAATGGCCCATCCAGAAATGGAAGTTTATGTACCTCAGCAAACGCAGGATAAACTAAAACTAGAACCCATTTATTCTACCACAGAAAAACTAAAAGCCAGAGGATTAAATGCAAAACAAATTGGCAAACTTACCGAGCAATTATTTACACAAATTAAGCCACAAGACATTGAAGAAAACCTGCCCCAAGATTTAATAAAAAAATATCATTTATGCGATAGGTTTTTAGCATACTACAACATTCATTTTCCACAAAAAGATGCTGACTATCAACAAGCATTACGAAGACTAAAGTTTGAGGAACTTTTTATAGCACAACTACGATTTCAACTGATAAGAGTAAAGCGTCATAAAGCTTTTAAAGGATTTGTATTTAGCAAAGTGGGAGATTATTTTAACGATTTTTACAATAATCATTTGCCATTTGCCTTAACAAACGCTCAAAAAAGAGTTTTAAAAGAAATTAGAACCGATACAGCTAAAGGCATTCAAATGAATAGATTGTTGCAAGGTGATGTTGGTAGCGGAAAAACAATAGTTGCATTACTTTGCATGCTATTAGCTGCAGATAATGGATATCAAAGCTGCTTAATGGCTCCTACAGAAATTTTAGCACAACAACACTATCAAAGTTTACAATCATTGTTATCTAATACAAATCTAAAAATTGCTTTACTTACCGGCAGTGTAAAAGCCAAAGAACGAAGAAGTATTTTAGAAGATTTAGCAAACGATTCTATACACTTTGTTGTAGGAACACATGCACTAATCGAAGATACTGTGGTGTTTAAAAATTTAGGCTTAGCCATAGTTGATGAACAACACAGATTTGGAGTTGCCCAACGTGCAGCACTTTGGAAAAAAAATTCAACGCCTCCACATGTATTAGTAATGACCGCCACTCCTATTCCTCGAACACTTGCTATGACTGCCTATGGAGATTTAGACTATAGTGTAATTGATGAATTACCCCCTGGAAGAAAACCCATTGAAACTATTCATAAAACTGAACACAAAAGAGCCCAAATAATGGATTTTGTAAAAACCGAAATTGCAAAAGGTAGGCAAGCCTATTTTG
>JBMLOR010000015.1:0-6092 GCA_049242865.1 Chitinophagaceae bacterium
CTTTTGATTATTTGTATTTGTGTTGGCGGAGGGAAAGGGATTCGAACCCCTGGACCTGTAACAGTCAACAGTTTTCAAGACTGCCGCAATCGACCACTCTGCCATCCCTCCACGTGCAAAATAATAGGTTGAAACTTTATCTACCAAATATTATTTTTATATAATTAATTTTGCATCAAATTTTTTTTCTGAAACACCTATTTGCATTAAATCATTTCTTCTTAAAATATAAATTTCGTTTGTTGGGTGGTATTCTTTTTATTATACTTTCCAACTATTTTAGAGTACTTAGTCCACAAGTTTCTGGATATATAATAGATGAAGTTATCCATCAACTTCAAGCTAAAACAACATCCACTACTAAACAATACGATTGGCTAGTAAATTACTTTGTGCAGTTTACAAAGTCACAAGAACTTACAGTAAGTAGTTTAATAATTTATTGTGGTATAGTGCTATTAGTATTGGCTATTTTAGGTGGTTTTTTTATGTTTTTAATGAGGCAAACCATCATTGTAATGAGTAGGCATATTGAGTACGACCAAAAGAATCAACTTTTTGCTCACTACCTAAAACTAGACACTAGTTTTTATAAAGTAAATGCAACCGGCGATTTAATGAATCGTATTGCTGAAGATGTAAGTAGAGTAAGAATGTACACAGGACCTGCATTAATGTATATTATAAATCTTACAGGCACTATTGGTTTTAGCTTGTATTTTATGTTTAAAGAAAATGCTTTATTAAGTATTTATGTTATAGCTCCTTTGCCTTTGTTGGCTATCACAATTTATTATGTAAATAATTTAATTAATAAAAAAAGCGAGCAACTTCAAGAAAGTTTAAGCAATCTTACTAGCAACGCCCAAGAATCTTATGCAGGGATTAGAGTAATAAAAAGTTTTGTACAAGAGGAAAGTCAGGCTCATTTCTTTAACGAGCAAACTAAAATCTATCAACAAAATGCTACAAATTTGGCAAAGGTTGAAGCCATTTATTTTCCATCAATTGCTTTACTTATTGGCCTAAGTACCATTATTGCTATTGCTGTTGGTTGCTATATGCATTTACAAAATCCTGCAATTGTTACTGCTGGAACAATAGCTTCATTTGTGATTTATGTAAATATGCTAACCTTTCCTGTAAGTGCTATTGGCTTAACAGCAAGTATGATACAAAGGGCAGCAGCATCACAAAAAAGATTAAATGAGTTTTTAGCCATACAGCCTAGCAATGATTTTGAACACCAAAAACAAATAAACGCTTTAGAGCCATTACAAGAATTACAATTTAAAGAGGTATATTTTACTTACGAACATACAGGCATAAATGCCATCCATAATTTAAGTACTACTATAAATGTTGGAGAAAAGGTTTTAATTATTGGCAAAACAGGAAGTGGCAAAACAACACTTGCACAGCTTTTGCTAAAAATGTTTACTCATGAAAAAGGGGCAATTTATTGGAATAATCAACCCATAAAGAACATTAATACATTTAATTTGAGAAACAAAATAAGCTATGTTCCTCAAGATGTTTTTTTGTTTAGTGATGATATTAAAAACAATATTTTATTTGGAACTGAAACTAATCAACCAAAACTTACAGTTGAAGCTGCTGCAACTAAAGCTAGCATAGCCAATGAAATAAAAGAATTTAAGTTGGGTTTTGATACCATTGTAGGCGAACGTGGTGTAAATTTAAGTGGTGGTCAAAAACAAAGAATATCAATTGCAAGGGCTTTATTAAGGCCTGCTGATTTATACATTTTTGATGATTGCCTTAGTGCTGTAGATGTTAAAACTGAAAAAAACATTGCCCTAGAGTTAGGGGATTTTTTACAAGAAAAAACTGCCATTTTTATATCACATAGAGTGCTTGCAAGTTTTAGTTTCTCAAAAATATTAGTGCTCGAAAATGGAACTATTGTTGAACAAGGCACCCATGATGAGTTAATGCAACTTAATGGATATTATGCCGAAACTTATATAGCTCAAACAACAACTAGCCATTAATATTATACAAAGTTTCGATTGTATTTGTAGGATTGGCAGATTTAAAAACTGTATTTCCTGCAACTAACACATTTGCACCTGCTTGCATTATTAAAGGTGCATTTTCTATAGTTACACCACCATCAATTTCTATTAAAGTATTTAAATTTCTAGCATTTATGGCAGTTCGTAATTGCTTAATTTTTTGTATAGTGTTAGGGATAAATGATTGACCACCAAACCCAGGATTTACACTCATTAAGCAAACAACATCAATATCTGCTAATACATCGTCTAGCTGATTTACGTTTGTATGTGGATTAACTGCAACACCTGCTTTCATACCCAAACTCTTAATATGCTGTAAAGTTCGATGCAAATGTGTGCAAGCCTCTACATGAACAGTTAACACATCTGCACCAGCAGCTTTAAAAGCATCTATGTATTTATCAGGATTTACAATCATTAAATGAACATCTAATACTTTAGTTGTAGCAGTTCTAACCTGTTGCAAAATTGGTAACCCAAAGCTAATATTTGGCACAAAAACACCATCCATAACATCTACATGAAACCACTCAGCTTTGCTGCTGTTTAGCATTTCACATTCAGTTTGTAATTGCAAAAAATTACAGCTTAATAAAGAGGGTGCAACAATGGCCATTATGTTTATTTTTTGCAAAGAAAAGCAATTTGCAAGCTTCAATAAAATAAGTAGTCATTAATATTATACTTAAAATTGAACTCATTTTCAAGGAAGAAAAAAAGTTATAAATGACTGACCTTAATAAACTACAGTTTAGGTACTGTTACTGTAGAAGTTGTGCTATGGCTACAACCACTATTTGCAGTTACAGTTAATTTAACTGTGTAAGTTCTATCGGTGCTCTGCCTTGTGTATGATTTATTTACATTTATTTGATTGCCTGTAGTTCCATCTCCAAAATCCCAAGCCCAATTAGTAATGGAAGCCCCACTCCTAACTGTTGAAGTACTATTGAAATTAAAAGATTCACCTGTGCTTGTGGTGTTGTTGTAAACAAAAGCAGCTGTTGGAGTAACATCTTGTCCTTTAGTAATTACAGGAACTGTGGTTCTATAAATGTCAAGATTGTTATTTCTTATAATTAGCTTAACATCATAAGTATTAGTAAATGAAAATTTCTTTTTAACAGGATTTCCTAACCCTACACTCCCATCTCCAAAATCCCAATGATAGGTTGCTGTACTTGGCACTCCTGTAGTTGGAGCATTAAAAG
The DNA here is from genome assembly GCA_049242865.1 of Chitinophagaceae bacterium. Taxonomy (GTDB): domain Bacteria; phylum Bacteroidota; class Bacteroidia; order Chitinophagales; family Chitinophagaceae; genus CAIVPM01. Next base: position 3,254 of record JBMLOR010000015.1, read on the forward strand.
TAAACTCTTCACTACTTGGTGCACAAGCACTTGTTGATGAAAAAGTAATATTTCCACTAACATTATAAGTTGCAGGTACAGTAACAGGGTTTGTTCGTGTTGCAAAACAACCTGCTTCACTTTTTACAGTTAGTTTTACATTGTAAGTAGTATCTCTTGGATAGGTTGGGAAGTTTTTATTTACAAAACTGCCATTTCCTTTAGTTCCATCACCAAAATCCCATTCATAACTACTTATATTCCCATTTTGTATGGATGAAGTACTATTAAAAGAAAACAAAGTTGGTGTATTGGTATTCATTTGGCTGTAAAAACTTGCAACTGGCGTTACACTTTGTCCAACTGTGGTTACACTAATGGTAGTTTGTCCAACATCAGCATCATTCTGTGTTTTTACTTTTACCAAAACTGTGTAATGGCCTGCCCATTGATACGTGTTTTTTGCAACAGCATCTTTACTATTATTTCCATCTCCAAAATACCATTCAAATTTTGCATTACTCGGAACTTTACTACCACTGCAAGTAAAAGTAAATACTTCGTTGCTTGGTGCACATGGGCTTGTACTAGTATAATTTATGTTAATGGGTTGTGATGTGCCTGTTCCTCCGCTAGAACCTCCTACCCCACCTGTGTTAGAATTATTATTATTGTTTCCTGTATTTGTAGTTACTTCTTTTTCAATAACTTTTGTGCAAGCAAATAAAATTGTAGCGAATAATAAAAAGCTAACTAATTTTTTCATGGTTATACGGCTTAGATTTATGTAAACTTAACTATTACAACGAATTTTGTGCCAATTTATTTGTAATGTGCAAAAACTAAACTAAAGATTAAAACACTTCACCAACATTTACAAAAAATCCTCTCGAACCATTTACCCCAAATCCATAATCAATACAAACGTTAGAGTTAGAATGTTTGTTGAATTTAATTCTTAATCCTACCCCTCCACCAGGTTTTAAATAGCCAGAATTATAAAAATACTCATGGTCAAAATGTTGAACATTCCCAAAAACTACTCCACCTAATAAACCATTTTTAGTAAGTGCAAACCTATATTCAGTTTCAAATGCAAACAAATTTCTACCTCTAAACCTTCCTTGTATATATCCTCTTCCAGTATTATGTGTATCATCCCAGCCATTGCTTGGTAGTAAAAAATTACTTACGTTGTAGCCTCCATAGGTAATCATATTATAATTCCAAAATGCCAATACATTTTTTGACGTTTTAGGAAAAGGAACATAAGCTCGTGTATCAGTTGTTAAATAGCCCCAAGTGGCATCACTGCCTAAAGCTGTAAGATTTTTCCTGAAAACAATATTTGAATAAAATCCATTTTTTGGATTTACTTGATTTAATCTGCTATCAAATAAAAACCTCAAAGCCAAGCCGGTTGCTACTTCTCTTTTAATTTTTTTATTGGATGACGGATTTATAACCTTATAAATACTATCAAAACCACTAATATTCCAAATGTTATCATGCATAAAGCCAATTCCCAAATATAAATTAGGCTTTACTTCTCTTAAAATACTTTCATGCATTCTTAACATAGTAAAGTAAGTTCTGTACTCTTTAGTTGTATTTGTTGCATTTCCAACTCCAAAAACGTAATCGGGGTATTGAATAAATCTATTATCAAGTATAATGTTGTACTTATTATTCTTTGTCCAAATATTCGCAATTGTTGGTATTATTATTTGATTTCGAAGTGAATAGGTAATGCCAGCATAAATGGTTGAAAACTTTTGATTGGTATCTTTTCTGTTGGTACTAAATTCTATATTACCTGTATAAACAAAAGAAAATCCAGTTTGTAGAGAGTATCCAACAGTTGGCAAAAACGCTGCTTGAAAGTTTTTTGGAGGCTTTACTGTTGTCTCCTGCTTTGGTTTCTTTTTAAATATTCTTGACAAAACATCTGTTACATCAATTTGACCAGAATCTGCTTTTGCAAACTGTTCATTTTTAGAATTACTGATAGAATGTGTTGATTGACCTTTTGATATAAAAAAGAAAACAAACAAAGCTGCAATTAAAAAAAGTTTTTTAAACATTCTAGGGTTTAGATAATTTGATTTGCAATAAAGTACTTAGCAAATCAATCAAAAAAATTAGTTTTGCATACAAATATGCAGTTAAATCATAAAAAACTAGTAAAACTTTTACAAAAAGCTTACAGTGCCGAAAAAGCAGCTTGTTATGCCTATCAAGGTCATGCAGCATCAATAAAAAATCCAACACAAAAAAAAGAAATCTACCAAATTGAGTTAGATGAATGGCATCATCGGGCTTGTGTACTGCAAATTATGCAAGAATATAATATCCCAATTTCTAAATGGTACGAACTAAAATTTGCAATTATTGGTAAAACTATTAGCATTAGCTGCCATGTTATTGGTTGGTTTATGCCATTCTATTTTGCAGGAAGTTTAGAAAGTGGCAACGTATGTGAATATTTTGTAATGATGCAACACTTTAATTCACTTGGCATAAAAAAGCATCATGAAATTTTGTACGAAATGGGCATGAAAGAAAAAGAACATGAAGTTTACTTTCTAAGCAAAATCAAACACAATAAGCTTTTACCATTTTTTGAAAAAATTTTTAACTGGGGAAAACAAAAAAGCTTTAACGATGTTAATTTAGATAATAAATACCCAATTGATCAAGGTATTGAATACTGTAAGAGGGATAAATAAAAAACATTAAACAATAATCTAAAACATGACCTCAACATCTATATTTTTGCAACAATCTAATAACGATACAATTTTAATATGACTTGGAAAGCAATGTTTACTTCGTCGGTTGGTAAAAAATTAGTGATGGG
>JBMLOR010000016.1:0-2093 GCA_049242865.1 Chitinophagaceae bacterium
GGCCAAGTGGTGTGTATAACAACTGGTATAAAGGTTGGACAAGATTTGGCAATTAGTTCTTTCGTGTAGTTTTTACAATTATAAACGTTAGTTATCGCCACTGAATTTTTATTCGGTGGCTTTTTTTATTTCTAAGATTTATTGTGTTTCTTGTTATTTCAACATTAGTTGTAGCTACATTTCTGAAAATTTTAGCACAGTGATGTAGTAAAAAAATAAAATTTGTTTGTAATAAATAATTATTATAACCTTGCAATGCCTAAAGAAAAAAAGGGCTCCTCTGTAGAAACAGAGCAGCCTCTAACGATTGCTTGCCATATGAAAAATAGTTACAATAATGTAGTGAGTAGTTTCCTACTTTTTGTAAATGGCCTCTCTCGATTTTGTACTTGCTAAATTCTAACGATTGTTTGCTTTTGAAAAGCTTTGGCTCATTTACTTTGTAAAAGTAGCCTTTGTAGTTTAGTATTTTAAAACAAATTATACTTCATTTTATCATGCCAAAAAGCAGAATAATTATTGAAATTCAATGCAGTATTGATTTGTAGCAAAAAATCATCTTTATGTCCAACCGGTTTTCAGATATACTATTTCAACTTATTAAGTCATTAGAAAAGGCAGAAAAGCGGCACTTTAAACTATATATAAAAAGAAGTTCGTCGAATGAAGATTTAAAAATTGTGCATTTATTTGATGTTTTGGATAAAATGGAAGAGTATGATGAGATTGTTTTAATGAAAAAACTCAAAGATTTTTCTAAACCTCAAATTGCAAACCTAAAAACACACTTATATAAGCAAGTATTAGCTAGTTTAAGGCTTTTAAAATCTACAGATAATATCGACTTACAATTAACCGAGCAATTAGATAATGCCCGAATTTTATACAACAAAGGTTTAAAATTACAAGCATTAAGAATTTTAGAGAAAGCCAAAGAAATGGCTAAGGCCAACCAAAAGTTTAATTTCTTAGTTCAAGTGATGTCGCTCGAAAAGAAAATCGAAATTTTACATATTACGAGAACAGATACAGATAAAACTGAGCAAATAGCAGCTGAGGCTATGCAAATAAGTAGCCACGTATATAGAGTAACCAAATTATCAAATTTAGCATTATTGTTGTACAGGTGGTATGTAATTAATGGCCATGCTAGAAATGAATTAGACGAAAAGAATGTAAGAACTTATTTTAAGCAACAATTGCCCGAAGATGTAGCTGCAGTTAATGGTTTTTATGAAGAATTGTATTTATACCAAAGTTATTGTTGGTATGCATTTATTAGACAAGACTTTTTAATGTATTACAGATATAGTCAAAAATGGGTTGATTTATTTGATGAGCATGCTAATATGATTAACGTAGAAACAGGTCATTATATTAAAGGAATGCACGCCTTACTTAATGCACATTTTGATTTACGTAATTTCTCAGCTTTTGAAATAATTTTAAGAAAATTTGAAGCATTTGAATTTACAAATGTTGCTCAACGATATGATAATTTTAGAACACATACATCTATTTATATTAACAGTTCTAAAATTAATTGGCATTTAATGACTGGTACTTTTAAAGATGGCGTTGCTCTAATACCAGTTATAGAAAATAAATTGAAAGAGTATAGCTTGTTTGTAGATGTTCATAGAATATTAGTGTTTAATTACAAATTTGCATCCTTGCATTTTGGCAATGGTGATTTTGAAAAATGTATAGATTATTTAAATAAAATAATAGATGGCCCTATAGAACTTCGAATTGATTTGCAATGTTATTCAAGATTAATGCACTTATTAGCACATTACGAATTGGGTAATTACGAATTGATGGAATCATTAACAAGATCTGTTTATAGATTTATGGCAAAGATGAAAAACCTAACTGTAGTGGAAGAGGCTATGTTTAAGTTTTTGCGACAAGCTTTTCATATTTCACCAAAGCAAATGCAACCACTTTTATTAACTTTTTTACAAGAAATAAAGCACTTAGAAAAAAATAGGTTTGAAACAAGGGCATTTGCTTATTTAGATATCATTTCTTGGGTAGAAAGTAAAGTAAATGGGAAACCAATGAGTGAGATTATTTACAAAAAATACCAA
>JBMLOR010000017.1:0-16183 GCA_049242865.1 Chitinophagaceae bacterium
TTCCAATATTGCCCAATTGATAACTTAATGTAGCATTTGCTAATCTTAAATAATCGCCTTTCTCTAAATAACGAGATGAAGCACTAGTTGGGTTAACTGGTTTTTCACCTAAAGATTTAGCTGTATTGTACTCAGATAAACCAATATTACGTTTTCCTAAATTGTTTAAAGCTAAGATAGCGTTTGCAGTGTTGTTGTACACCATTTGGCCCATAGAACCATTAAATGCTAACTCAAGTGAAAACTTTTTGTAACCTACGCTTGTAGTAAAACCTAATAAAGTTGTAGGATTTGGAGAACCTAAGAAGAATTTTTCTTCACCATTTCTGTATAAAGAAATACCTGTTGTTTTATCAATGCCAATAAAATCTTTTAAGTAAAATGCATTTAATGGTTGATCATTTTTAAGCAACTGTGCATAAGCACCACTTAAACCTTGACCATTAACTTCACCAGTTGGTAATTCTAAAGCAAAGTTAGAAATTCTATTTTTTAAGAAAGTAGCGTTTAAGTTTACGTCTACATTCCAATCTTTAGTTTTAACTAATGATGCACCAATGTTAAGTTCTAAGCCAGAGTTATTGATGATTGCACCTGGTAGATTTACCCATTTAACTGCACTATTAGGTGTTACAGGATCAGCAGCTTCTCTTGGAAATAAAATATCTTTAGTTTTTCTATCAAAATATTCAATTCCAATATTTATTTTTCCTTTAGCAACTGTGAAATCTAAACCAATGTTAGTTGTTGTTGTAGTTTCCCATTTTAATGCTGGATTAGGAATTTGTGATTGTTGGAAAGTTGCTGGATTACCACCACTTAATGTGTATAATAATCTAGAAGCACCAGCTGGGAACTCTTGGTTACCTGTTACACCCCATCCTAATCTTAATTTTACATTTTCTACTGCTTTAACATCTTTTAAAAATCCTTCTTTACTTACGTTCCAAGCAGCAGCTAATGCAGGGAAAACACCATATCTATTGTCTGAACCAAATTTGCTACTACCATCTGCACGTACTGTAGCAGTTAACAAATACTTATCTTGTAAATTGAAAATACCTCTTGCAAAATAAGATTGCAATTCTACTTGAGGGTCAGCAAAACCTGACATTCTTCTTGTAGTTGGATCGCTACTTGCCATGAAATAATAGTAAGGAGCTTCAGTAGGTATAAAACCTCTTGCAAAGTCACTATTACCACTAAAGTTTGTTTTGATATACTCATGACCAACAACTGCACTTACGTTTAAGTCTTTACCAATTTTATTGTTGTAACTTAATGTATTGGTAATGGTTGTAGTTACTAACTCATTTTGTGCAACATTTGCAGCACCACCTTTACCACCACTTAATGCAATTTCATTTATGTTTATGTAAGCAGTTGTATATGCTTTACGAACACCAGAACCATAATTAACTGCATATTGCAATTTATACTCTAACTTATCGTTGAATTTGTAGCTAGGAGCAATACTTGCTAAAACTGTAGTTACTTTAGGATTATCAAAATAAGCCTCGCTAAATGCTAAAGGATTGATATCAGTACTTCCGTATTCAATATTTAATGATCCGTCAGGATTTCTTAAAGCTTTTGTTGGATTCCATTGTAAAGCTTGGCCAATTAAACTACCTTTAAAACCAGCAGTGTTTGAAATTGGAGCTACTTGCTCAGATGTATGAGAAGTTAATACAGATACATCTAAGGTTAGTTTTTTATTATCTAACATTTTAAAGCTAGAATTAAAACCTACAGTATATTTTTTGAAACCGGTTTTTCTGATAATACCTTGTTGATCTAAGTAACTAAAACTTAAACGATATTTTGCATTATCTGTTCCTGCACTTAAAGCTACTCCATAGTTTTGGGTAGTTCCATTTTGCAAAATGCTACCTAATGCATCAACGTTACCTCCAAAGTTAGCAGTTGGAACTGCACTTGTATTTACAGTTGTTGGGAAACCAAATTCACCTAAAGCTGTACGATATTGATTACCATCTAAAACTTGTAATCTTTTTAAAATGCTACTAGTACCTACACTCATATTTACATCAACTTTTGCTTGGCCACTTTGTGCTCTTTTAGTTGTAATAATTACAACACCATTTGCACCACGGCTACCATAAATTGCAGCAGCAGAAGCATCTTTTAACACTTCCATGCTAGCAATATCAGCTGGGTTGATAAAGTTTAAAGGGTTACCTTCTGGTGTAGAACCACCAATATCAGCAGCTACATCTACATTAGGACGAGTATTGTTTCCTGCTAAAGGCACACCATCAACAACAAACAATGGACCGTTTCCTGCTCTGATAGAAGAAGCACCACGAATTCTGATAGTAGTTCCAGCACCTGGAGCACCACTATTTTGAATTACTTGAACACCTGCTACTTTACCTTGAATTAATTGGTCGGGACTGTTTTGAATTCCTTTGTTAAAATCTTTAGCTTTAACCGAAGCTACAGACCCTGTTAAATCTTTGCGTCTTACACTACCATAACCTACAACCACAACCTCTCCAATTTGATCATTAGAAGGAGTTAATGTTGCATTTACACTACTACCAGTAATGGCAACCTCAGAGGTGCCGTAACCAACAGAGCTAAAAATTAATGTTTGTGCATTATCTGGCACATTTAATTTAAATGTACCATCTTTTGCCGTAGTTGTTCCAGTTTTAGTACCTTTTACCATAACTGAAACACCACTAACAGCAGAACCATCTTTGCTATCTGTTACTTTACCAGTAACGGTTTTTGTTTGTGCAAAAGCTGCTGAAAGTGAAAAAAAGCTTAAGCATAGCACGGCAGCTATCCTGGCAATCTTCGTTAAGTTCATACGCATTTTTGTTTTAGAATTTATAAATGAAACATGAAATTATTGCTCTAACCAATTCATAAATCAACCAAAAACCAAATCTTATCTCGGTTTATTTTGCAATCGTTTGCGAATATGTTTGCAGTGGAAAAATAATTTTAACAATTTTATAACAACAGCCAAAAAACATTGTAAATCAAACACATCACTATAAATTTGTTAAACTTATGAGTGCTGCCATAACGCTAAAACGAATTTCTGAAATACTTGGAATTAGTATTTCAACTGTGTCTCGTGCTTTAAAAGATCATCCAGATATTTCTAAAAGAACGAAACAAAAAGTAAATGAACTTGCCGAAACATTAGACTATGAGCCTAATGCTTTAGCAGTTAACTTAAAAGCAAAAAACACAAAACTTTTTGTAGTCATTGTACCAAACTTTGGGAAGTATTTTTATGGTAGTTTTATTAGTGGCATTGAAGAAGAATGCCAAAAAGAAGGATACAACCTTTTGATACTTCAAAACTCTGATAATACCGAGGTTGAAAAAGAAAATTTAAAAATTTGCCGAAACAATAGAGTTAGTGGTGTTTTTTTATGTTTATGTACTAAAGCCAACGACTTTAAAGAATACCAAAAAATGTTGGATCTTGATATTCCTTTACTTTTTTTTGATAAAGTACCCGATAACCCAAATTTTACAAGGGTTAGCATTGATGATGTAGAAGCTGCAGCTATTGGAGCTAGAGAGCTTATTAAAAGCAAACACAAAAAAGTATTGGCCGTAATGGGTAATCCTGAAATGAGTATTACAAAAAGAAGACTAAAATCGTTTGAAAAAACTATTGCTTCAAGTAAAATAAATTTAAAAATAGAATATGCTTTTAACGCTGAGAAAGCAGCTGAAGTTTCTGAAAACTACATTGCAAAGAAAAAATGTGATGCTATTTTTTGTATGAGTGATGAAATTTTTACTGGCGTAATGCTATCGGTTCAAAAACATAAAATTAATATTCCTAGTGATATGAATATTATTACCATGAGTGATGGATTTTTCCCAAAACTTTATTGCCCACAAGTTACTTATGTAGAAACAAGTGGCTACAAATTAGCAAAACTTGCTTACGAAAAAATGAGAAACACGATTAAAGACAAAGCAGTACCTAATGAATATTTATTAGAACCAATTTTGGTTAAAGTAGAAAACTAAAGGTTACACTTAAAACTAAAACACAGGATAATAAAATTTAGTAACCCATTTTGTACTATCCTTAATCAATTTTCTGTTTGTAATTAGTGATTGAAATGGTATAGCAGGTGACGTAAAATTGTAATCGTTTTTGTAATTTTCAAAGCTTAAAAATAAACTATCTACTTTTTTAGTAAACCCTATAATACTGTCGCTTTCTAAATAATTTCCATAAGGCAACATTTGCTTAAAAACTATATCACCCTTACTAGCTAGTCGTTTATTTACTGGCAACGAAACCATAAATTCATATCCTAATGGCTGCAACTGCTTTACGTGCAACATAGGAGGTTTTATGGCACTTGCATTATTTGCTTTTGCATATTGCTCTAAGGCTTCTATTTCTTTATAAATTTGATGAGTAGTTGGGTAATTTACGCAAATTGCTTTTTTAGCAATCATACAACTATCAGGAAGCTTAGTTAATTTGGCTGTTAACCCATAAAAACTTTTTTTATCTTCTGCAAACTTTTTGAAAATGCCGATGAATGAATTTAAAGCCTTGTTCAGCTTTTTTGAGAAAAAATAGTTTTTAATTTTATCGTTTATCCAGCCCGATTTGCTTTTTGTGGTTGATGTTGTTTGAATAAGTATACTATCAAAAGCAATCTGAGATAATTGGTAATAAGCTTTAAAGTTGTTTTTATCTTGATTAACATTAACTACCAAAACATTTTCGTTGGGAGTTTTTGAAAATGAAAATTCAAACTCATCAATAATAAATTTATTGTTATTTTCTGGAAACCAATTAATCCAGTTGTTTTTAATCAGTAATTGTCGATTTATATTGTTGAAATTTGCTTGTACTATAGTTGAATTTTCGAGCTTAATTTCATTAGGTATGAGCAAATAACTAAGTGTAATAGCTAATGCAATAATTGATAATATGATATAAAACTTTTTCAAAAAAAATAACTTATAACTAGTTTGTAATTATTTGGGAAGATGTTGATTAAACAGCATTTATTACTTAAAAAACTACTTTTCTGTTGCCATTTTTTCGGCATTTTCAGCCATTTGCAATTGCTCAATAAAGTCATCAATGTTGCCATTAATTACACTATCTAAATTGTAGCTCGTGTAATTAATTCTGTGGTCTGTTACTCTACCTTGTGGCCAATTGTAGGTTCTTATTTTAGCACTTCTATCACCTGTACTCACTAAAGTTTTACGTTGGCGAGCAATTTCATCTTCGTGTTTTCTTACTTGCTCTTCATAAAGTTTTGTACGTAACATTACCATAGCTTTTTCTCTGTTAGCAAGCTGACTTCTTTCTGTTTGGCAAACCACAACAACACCTGTTGGAATATGGGTTAAAAACACTTTAGTTTCAACTTTATTTACATTTTGCCCTCCTGCTCCACCACTACGTGCAGTTTCCATTTTAACGTCGCTTTCTTTCAGTTCAAAATCAACTTCTTCTGCCTCAGGCATTACAGCTACTGTAGCTGCACTTGTATGCACCCTACCTTGAGTTTCAGTGTTTGGAACACGCTGCACACGGTGTACACCACTTTCAAATTTTAATGTGCCATAAACATCTTCTCCTTCAACTTCTACAACAACCTCTTTATACCCTCCAACAGTACCTTCACTTTCACTCACAACATTTGCTTTCCAACCTCTTTTAGAGCAGTATCTTAAATACATGCCAAGCAAATCGCCTGCAAATAAACTAGCTTCATCTCCTCCTGTTCCTGCCCTTATTTCTAAGATGGCATTTTTATCGTCTTGTGGGTCTTTTGGAATTAATAATTGTGTTAAATGTTTTTCTAAAGCTTCTTTTTCTGTTTCCAAATCAGGAAACTCCATACGTGCCAATTCTTTTAAATCTTCATCAGCACTATTTAAATTTTCTTTTGCAAATTCAAAATCGGCCAACACTTTTTTATACTTTTCGTATGGTTGTACAATTTTTTCGAGTGATCTATATTCTTTGCTGAGTTTCCCAAATTCTTTTTGATTTGCAATAATTTCTGGATTGGTTAATGCAATTCCGGTTTGATCAAACTTTGCTTTTATGGCTTCTAACTTATCTAACATTTGTAACTTTTAAAAAGTGTACAAAAGTAATGATATGGCTGTTTGGTTTATCATCTATTTAGATTATAAGCAATAAGATTGCTTTTGATAAGGTTAGCAAAATTTTTAAGCAAATTTTCAAAAAATAGCTTTTGAAAACATTAACCACTAAATAAATTTGCTGTTAAATAACGAATTTGTAGCCAACACCTTTTACAGTTGCAATGCAATCTAGATTTAGTTTTTGGCGAATTTTACGCACATGCACATCAATAGTTCTATCGCCTACAATTACTTCATTACCCCAAACCTGATTTAAAATTTCGTTTCTTAAAAATACCTTTCCTGGTGTACCTGCTAACAAATACAAGAGCTCAAACTCTTTTTTTGCTAAGATTATTTCTTGGCTATTTATTACAACTAAAAACGCATTTGGATCTATTTTTATGTCATCAAATTCTAAAGTTTTTAAACTAGATGTTGCATTTGTGCCACTTACTCGCCTTAATAAAGTTTGAATACGGGTAACCAAAATGTTGGTACTCACAGGCTTGGTAATGTAATCATCTGCTCCTGCTTCTAACCCTTTTATATGGCTAGTTTCATCGCCAAGGGCAGTTAATAAAATTATTGGCGTTTGTTTAAAATTAATATCTTTTCGTAGTAGTTCACAAACCTCGATTCCTGTTTTAAAAGGCATCATTACATCTAAAATAAACAATTGTGGCTGTACTTTTTTTGCAATTTCTAAAGCATCTCTACCATGATTTGCTGTATAAACTTCAAAACCTTGTTTTTGCAATTTAAATTCTAGAATTTCTAGAATATCTTTTTCGTCGTCGGCAATTAAAATCTTCAATGGACTATTATCCATGTTTTGGGAGTTGTATTTATTACAAAAATAGTTTTAGAAAAGATTCCATCATCAATTCAATGTTAAGTTATTAATAACAAAAAAGAGGCCAAACGCCTCTTTCTTGTTATAGTATGTTTATAAAACTATTTCATTTTTTCAGAAAGATAATCTAGTTTTTCTTTATCGGTAGTAGCATCTAATTTTTTTGCAATTTGTGATTCTAAAATTCTGTTTAAATTGTCTTTTAAATTAGGTCCAAAAGGTGCAACTTGATTTCTAAAACTTATCAAATTATCAACTCCTTTTTTAAAGTTTGTAATGTCTTTTAATCGGCCAATAAATGTTGCAAAAGTTTTGTAACCATAGAATTTTTCTTGCAAATCTTGTTTATTATAATCCTTAAACATTTGTTCAAAATCGGCATCTGTTTTTGTAAATACTTCAACCGATTCAACAGAAGCTTTCAAACGACCCTTCATATCTTTTTTTAATGCTGCAATAGCTATTGTAGCAGCTTTTTCGTCTACACTTGCCAAAGCATCTAAGGCAGCACCTGCAACTGTGTAAGAGCTATCGTTTATTGCTTTGTTATATAAAGCTTTGTATTTAGTAAGTTTAGTAGCAGCCAATACATCAATTGCTTTTGCCCTTACAGTTCTAAAAGCATCTTGCTCTGCCATTATTTCAATTTTACGCAAAGTAGTTTCGTCGAGTGTAGTGTCTTGCAAAGCAGATAATGCTTTGATTCTTAAGGTTTGAAATTTATCGTTTAAGGCATCTTTTAATAACTCAAAAGCACCTGCTTGTGATTTGTTTTTTGCTGCAAAATCAAGAGCTTCTTTTCTATCAACATATCTACCTGCTTTGTAATATTGTGTAATATACTCTTGGATGGTTTTAGTTTCTTTTTTGTTGGCAAGCAGTACATTATCGCCATCAAAACGCACTAAATCAGGTTTTGAAGCAGCGTCTATATAAAAAGTATCTACTTTGTTTTCAATCCAAAATTCTTTTCTTTCTTTATTTTTTCCTATGTACACATCTACTTTAACAGGCAATTTAAAAAGTTTATCGCCTTCTTGAGTTTGTTTTACAACAAGCATTACTTTTTTTGTTGCAGCATCGTAGCTGTTTTCAATTTCTAAATTTGGATGACCACTGCCAAAATACCATTGGTTAAAAAACCAGTTTAAATCTTTACCTGTTACTGCCTCAAAACTCAAACGCAATTTATGACCACTGCCTGTACCAAATTTATTTGTAGTTAAATAGTGGTTTAAAGATTTAAAAAATGCATCGTCGCCAACATAGTTTCTTAGCATATTTAAAATACGACCACCTTTTTGATAACTAACAAGATCGAACATATCTTCTTTATCGTTGTAGTAAAAACGAACTAAATCTTTTTTAGCATCACGTTTGCTGTTAAGATAAGCCCTCATAGCGTTATCGTTAGTTTCGCCTGCTGCATCTTGGCCATATTTATATTCGTCCCACAAATACTCGCTGTAATCAGCAAAACTTTCGTTAACAGTAAGGTTACTCCAACTTTCGGCAGTTACATAATCGCCAAACCATTGGTGAAACAATTCGTGGGCAACAGTACCTTCCCAAACATTACCATCTACCAACTCTCTTGCATTTTGTTGTGCCGATGAGCCATGTAAAGTTGCAGTGGTATTTTCCATTGCACCACTTACATAATCTTGCCCAGTTATTTGAGCATATTTTACCCAAGGATATTCAACACCTGTAACTTTTTCGCTAAAAAATTTCATCATTTCGGGCGTATTACCAAAAATTCTTTTGGCCACTTTTTCATATTCTTTCTCTACAAAATAGCTCACCTCTTTGCCTTTGTAGGTATCTTTTACAACAGCATAATCGCCTACACCTATGTAAAATAAATAAGGTGCATGGGGTAAATCCATTTTCCAAAAATCGGTGCGAGTGCCATCTGTGTTTTTTGTTTGACTAATTAATTTGCCATTACTTAAGGTTACATATTTATTGGGCACTGTTAAAAAAAACTCTTGTGTACTTTTTTGATTGGTTTTATCAATAGTAGGCACCCAAACACTTGTAGCCTCGGTTTCGCCTTGAGTCCAAATTTGAGTTGGCTTATCTTTTTCTTCTCCTTTAGGATTTATAAAGTATAACCCTTTGGCATCTGTAATAGCTGCACTACCTTCTGCTTTAAACTCATCGGGCTTTGCCACATATTTTATATAAACAGTGTAGCTTTCGCTATTGGTGTATGTTTTATCTAAATTAATATGTAAATTTAAACCATCATCATAGGTATAAGACAATGCTGTGTTTTTACCATTTTTTACTATAGCAACTTCACTAATATCCATGCCTTTTGCATCTAATCTTAGTTTATTAGTAGCATAAAAATGAGGTTTCAAGGTTAACCAAACCTTGCCCAACAATTGACTTTTTTCGTAATCAAAACTAGCTTGTAACTTGGTGTGTATTAAAGCGTTTTCTTTTGTTGGCACCTCTCTATACAGCTTTTTCCAAGCTTCTTCTTTTTTTGCTTCGCCAGCTTGTTGGCCAAATGCTGAAACAGTTGCAAATGCTACTGCAAGTAAAAAAAATTTCTTCATGTATAATATTTTGGGGTAAAGATAAGAGTAGGCAATAAAGCTGAATAGTTTTTGTGCCAATGGTTGTAAAAATGGATGAACAGAAATTTAGTTTTTGGCTTAACTGATGTTGCATAGTTGTATTGATGATAATTTTTAAAATGGGACCACATGAGTAAGGTTTTTAGAAATAAATTTTTAATTTTAAAATCATTCTTTTAGCCTAAAACTTGATGCTTTTGGGTAGAATACCCAAATTTTTGGATATTTTACCTAAAGTTTTGGGTAGTGAACCTAAATTTTTAGGTAGTTAACCTAAATTTTTGGGTATAGAGCCCAAATTTTTGGGTTTTGACGCTAAACGTTTGGGTACCAAACCTAAATTTTTGAAGTTGTGAACCTAAAGTTTTGGGTAGCAAACCTAAATTTTAAGGTATAAAGCCCAAATTTTTGGGTTTTAACGCTAAACGTTTGGGTAGCAAACCTAAACGTTTGAAGTTGGAGGGTAAACGTTTGGGTTTAAACTTAAAAAACTATAACTCACCAACCAATGCAAATAGATAGTAGGTTAAAAACTTATTGTTTTATGCTAAAGTTTTGGGTTGCGATAAAAACATGATTAAAGTTGTACATAAGTTGTAGGGTTTGTTTTTATTTGTAGCATGAATAAGTTGCATAATTTTAACTCTGGCCCTAGCATTTTACCTCAAGAAGTTTTACAACAAGCTAGTGATGCTATTTTTAACTTCAATAACACCGGATTAAGTATTTTAGAAATAGGACATAGAACCAAATGGTTTGTTGATGTTATTGAAGAAGCTAAAGCTTTGGTAAAGCAACTTATGCAATTAGGTGATGATTATGAAGTACTTTTTTTGCAAGGTGGTGCAACAACACAATTTATGCAAGTGCCAATGAACCTATTGCCAAGTAATGGAATTGCAGCTTATTGTGATGATGGCACTTGGGGAAGCAAAGCTGTTAAAGAAGCTAAACTTTTTGGTGGAGTTGAAGTAGTTGCTAGTAGCAAAGACAAAAGCTACACTTATATCAACAAAAAATTTGCAATACCTAGTGATGCTTGCTACTTACACCTCACTAGCAATAATACTGTTGAGGGTACACAATGGCATAGCTTTCCTGAAACTAATGTACCAATTGTAGCAGATATGAGTAGCGATATTTTTAGTAGACAGCTACCTTTTAACAAGTTTGCTTTAATATATGCTGGAGCTCAAAAAAATATGGGTGCTGCGGGTGTAAATGTTGTTGTTGTACGAAAAGATATTTTAGGAAAAGCCGACAGACAAATACCAACAATTTTAGATTACAACCAACACATACAAGCCAATAGCTTACTTAATACCCCACCTGTTTTTGCCATTTATGTTGCACTACTTACCTTAAGATGGATTGTAAAAGAAGGTGGTTTATTGGTAATGGAAGAAAGGGCAAAACAAAAAGCTCAATTATTATATACTACTATTGATAGTTTACCTTTATTCGACTGCCCAATTGCAGAAGAGGATAGAAGTTTAATGAATGCTGTATTTTTTATTAGAGACGAAGCATTACAAAACAAATTTTTACAAGAGTGCACCAACAATGGATTTATTGGTGTAAAAGGATATAGAACAGTAGGTGGTATAAGAGTTAGCATGTACAATGCATTGCCTTTAGAAAGTGTACAAACCTTTTGTGAGGTGGCTACTGCTTTTGCTAAAGCAAATAGTTAGTGTGCCATATCATCGTGCTGATGATTATCGGATAAATTATTTTGTGAGCTACTCTCTATTCCTTCATTTTGATAGTTAGCATAATTACCTACAATATTTGTATGAGGAGTTCCGTGTGTTGCTTTTAAAAAGTTACGATAGGTACCATGAACTTTTAATTGAGTAATACCAAAAGCTGTAAGATACATATAGCCATTTTTACCAAAGCCAACACTATTTTTCACAAAATTGGTGCTTATAATTAACTCACGTAGGTGTTCGATTTGATGATCGTTAAAATTAATTTTTGTTGCAGCCAAAATATCTTTTTCTAAATGCAGTTCGTTGCTATTTAAATTACTAAACAATACTCTAAGAACGTACTCAATTACATCATCCTCTGTTACTGTTTGTTGATGTGGTTGGCTCATACAATAGTTTTATAGTTTTAACATTTGCAAAATAAAATTGTTTATAGAAACTGAAATATTCACCTTTACATTTGTATTAATATGCTAAAGTTTGTATCAAAAACAATTCTTACTAGTGTAGCCATTTTAGTGGCAGCTTACTTATTAAAAGGTGTTGAGGTGGATAATACCATCACAGCAATATTAGTAGCAGCAACTTTAGGCTTTTTAAACAGTTTTGTACGCCCTATTTTAATAGTACTTACAATTCCCATAACTATGGTTACATTGGGACTGTTTTTAATATTAATTAATGTTTTAATTGTTTATTGGGTTACCAAATTAGTGCCAGGCTTTAAGGTAGAAAGTTTTGGTTGGGCTGTGCTATTTAGCTTAATTGTAAGTATAGTTTCGGGTATTTTGGAAAGATTTATTAATAAGTTTGATGCTAATAGAGAGGAGGAATAAAAAAGCAAAATATCAAAATAAAATCTCTCTTACATTGTTGTATTTGGCTTAGTTGTTTTGTGTTGCAGTTAACCTCCTTGTTGCTTCATCAATTATTTCAATAGTAATTTTTACAACATCATTTGGCAATAAAGCTTCTACTACACTTGGCCATTCTACAAGGCATAAATATCCACTATATAAAACATCTTCTACACCTGCTTGAATGGCTTCTTCCTCGTCTTTTATTCTATACCAATCCATGTGGTAAATGGTGGTTTCTTTTAACGATGTGTATTGGTTAATAATGGCAAATGTGGGGCTACTTACTTCATCGTTAACTTGTAAATACTTACACAATTCGTATATTAAAGTAGTTTTTCCTGCACCCATTGGTGCATAAAAAGCCCATACTTTTTTATTGCCAAATTTTAGGTACAATTGTTCTACAACTTTTGGCAAATCAATAAGGGTATACTGCACTAGCATAAAAAATTAAGGACGATCGTCATTGTTCTGCTCAAAAATGTTTTTACTAGGTGCAATTGTGTTGTTAATGTAGTGAGATCCATTAGCAATACTTACTTTATACAACTGTTGTAATAAGTAAACTACAATAACTAATGCTATAGCACCAATCCAAATAGGAAATTTTTCATCCAAAACTTTTTCAGGGTTTAATCCTTTTACGTTAGAATAATAAAGTGCCGTAACTGCTACAGCATTATTTAAAAAATGTAACAAAACATTGAGCCACATATTTCTGGTATAAAAAAATATTAGGCCAAGTACAATACCTAATCCTAATCTTGGTAAAAAGCCATAGTAACTGAGGTGTATGGCACTAAAAATAATTCCAGTTAAAATAACAGCTAACCAACCATTATTGGTCCATTGTTCTAACAATTGTTGCATTACACCTCTAAACAAAAGTTCTTCAAAAAAAGCTGGTAAAATAGCAATTACAGCCAATGCTACTAAATAATCACCAAAGTTTTTTATGGTAGCAATAGCTAAAACGGTTGATTGATATTCGGCTTCCATTGCCCTAAATTTTTTTTCTAAGCCCTTGCTAATTGGTATCAATTCGTTTAGTTCGCCCAAAGCTCCACTTAATGCTAATCCAATAAATGCAAGTAAAACAACTAATCCAACCTGCATTTTATTGCTTTTCATTTTTAAACCTAAATATTCAAAAGGCTTGCCATGAACAATTTTTGCATACACTAATGCAGGTATAAAAAACATGAAAAATGTAGATACCACTTGCATGGTTAACAATACATTTCTATTTTTAGGCGTAAACAATTCACTTTTTAAGTTGTCGGCACTACCGGTACTTAAAAAAGTTTTCATGTCTACAACTGTAAACATAAAAATGGCCTGAGCTATTGCTGCTAATATGAAAGCTCCCCCAACCAATCCAAAAAATATTCCAAGCTGTGCCCCATAATCTATTTTAGGATTTTGTCTATTATACATACTCTATAAATAATGCACAAATATCTATTATATATGTATTATCAAATTACTGATTTAAAAAAAATTCACCTTATTTAACATAGCAATGGTTGATATTTTGTTTAGTATTCCTTCAAAAAAATCAAACTGCTATCTTTGCCAACTAAAATTTTATCAATGCCTACTATTGGCAACATACAATTACCAGATTTTCCATTGCTTTTAGCACCTATGGAAGATGTTAGTGACCCTCCATTTAGAGCTGTTTGTAAAAACAATGGAGCCGATTTAATGTACACTGAGTTTATAAGCACAGAGGGCTTAATTAGAAATGCCATCAAAAGTCAGCGTAAACTTGATATTTATGAAGAAGAACGCCCAATAGGAATTCAAATTTTTGGGGGTGATGAAGAAGCTATGGCTTTGAGTGCTAAAATTGTAGAAGCTGTAAACCCCGATTTACTAGATATAAATTTTGGTTGCCCTGTTAAAAAAGTAGTATCTAAAGGTGCTGGTGCTGGTGTTTTAAAAGATATTGATTTAATGGTAAGGCTTACAGATGCTGTTGTAAAAAGCACAAATTTACCAGTAACTGTAAAAACTAGACTTGGATGGGATGATAGCACAAAAAATATAGAAGAAGTTGCAGAACGATTGCAAGATGTTGGCATAAAAGCATTGGCCATACACGGGCGTACAAGATGCCAAATGTATAAAGGTGAAGCAGATTGGACACTAATTGCCAAAGTAAAAAATAATCCAAGAATTAAAATCCCCATATTTGGAAATGGTGACATAAACACACCTCAAAAAGCTTTAGAATATAAAAACAGATATGGTGTTGATGGCATTATGATTGGTAGAGCAGCAATTGGTTATCCTTGGATTTTTAGAGAAATTAAGCATTATTTACAAACAGGACAAGAACTTGCAGGCCCAACTGTTGAAGAAAGAATTGATGTGTGTAAAATCCATTTAAGCAAAAGTTTAGTTTGGAAAGGGCCAATTGTTGGTATTAACGAAATGAGAAGGCACTATAGTAATTATTTAAAAGGCTTACCTAATATTAAAGACTATAGATTAAAATTGGTAACCTTAAAAGAAGAAGCTGAAATTTTAGATGTTTTGGATGAAATTTTAGAAAAATATTCAAGTGTAGAAATTGAAAGGGTTTATGAAGAAAACATTGATTACCATCAAAATTGCCCTTTATAAAATCAGCCTTAATTTATTAATGAATTTCTAGAATAATTTTTCTTCGAAGAAAATTTGATTATAAAAAAAGACACTCAATGGAGTGTCTTTTTTTATATTTCTTTTATCAAAGAAATAGGAGCTTATTTAATTTCTACTTCAGCACCTGCTTCTTTTAATTTAGCAGCTATATCTTCAGCTTCTGCTTTGCTCACACCTTCTTTAACTGGTTTTGGAGCACCATCAACTAATTCTTTAGCTTCTTTTAAACCTAATCCAGTTAAGTCTTTAACAACTTTAACTACACCAAGTTTAGCAGCTCCACCGCTAGTTAAAATTACATCAAAAGATGTTTTTTCTTCTACAGCAGCTGGGCCATCGCCACCAGCAGCAACTACTACTGCAGCAGCAGCAGGCTCAATACCATAATCTGCTTTTAATACATCTGCTAATTCTTGAACTTCTTTTACTGTTAAGCCTACTAATTGTTCGGCTAGTGCTTTAATGTCTGCCATTTTTTTACTTTTTTAAAACCGCTTTCATTTTTGATTTTTCATCAAATCCAGCGGATGGTTATAAAATATTTTGCCACATTTTAACCTCAGGGGCGTTGGTTTATTTTTTGCAATTAGCTAATTAGTCAATTTGATAATTAGCCAATGTTTTACTGTTTTATGAAAATGAATAATAAATAAATGTGCTTTTAATTGGCTAATTGACTAATAAGCTAACTGGCTAATTTATATATTGGCACATTATCAAATTACTCAGCAGCAGCGGCTTCAGTTTTACCTTCGTGGTGGTGCAATAATGCAGCCAATACACGTTTAGCTGGGCTTTGTAACAATCCAATAACTTCACCAATAAGCTCATTTTTAGTTTTAATTTGAGTTAGTGTTTTTAGATTGTTATCACCTGCGTAAACATCTCCATTAATAAAAGCAGCTTTTAAAACTGGTTTTTCATTATTATTTGCTTTTCTAAAGCTAGAAATAATAACAGCTGGATCTTTTGGGTTTTCGCTAAACATTAAAGCAGTTACATTGTGCAAACTGTCGTAAACACCTGTGTAACGTTCTGCATCTAATTGCTCTAAAGCTTTTTTAATTAAAGTGTTTTTAGCAACTTTAACTTCTACGTTTTTATCAAAACAAGCTTTACGTAATTGGCCAATTTGAGCCACTGTAAGCGATTCTGTATCTGTGATATAAAAGTTGCTATATTGAGAGAACTTTTCTTTAAGAGCAACGATTACTTCGTTTTTTTGTTCTTTAGTCATTTTACTAAAATTTAATTGTTGTTTGTTCCAAGGTCATTTAAATAATTATGAATTATGAATGTTGAATTTAAAACTAATTCTTAACTCTTAATTCCTAATTAATTATCACTTGGATTTTAGTTTGTAAATCCTTTTGTATC
>JBMLOR010000018.1:0-1281 GCA_049242865.1 Chitinophagaceae bacterium
TTTCCCTTTTACTTGTACTGTTGCACTTTCAATGGGTTTTCCATCGGTGTCTTTTAAAGTTCCTGAAATTTTTGTTTGCTGTGCCCAGCTACTGTTTATAAGTAGTAATAGTAGGCAACACAAATACCATAGTTTTTTCATTTTTTATGTTTTTTTTGAATTTGTATTAAAATTTTAATTGTATGCTCCTAAAAAATTAATGTCTTTTTTAAAAGGGTTATATATTCTATTTAACAGTACAGCCCATTCTTTTCGTGTAATGTTTCTTTTGATATCATAGTTTTTTAGTTGTTGGTTTAACCACCAAACTTCATTTATATTAGGGTTTAGCACTAATTGCTGTATTAAACTAATAGCTCTTTCGATGGTTAAAAAATTTGGATCATCGTTTCTGCTTAGTCTTACTTGTGGCAAATAAGGTGTTAAGCTTTCAATTGCTTCATTTACCGTAATGTTACTATCGGGATAAAACCATGTTCTGTTTGCCCAAGCATTTGGCTCGCCTTTACCTTTTAACATTCCTGTTGCTCCTATTTTTTGTATATCCATAAAGTGTGGATCATTGGGTTTTACATCGTAATAAGGCATGATGTAGGCTTTACTGCTGAGCAATTTTTCTTGTACTGCTCTTATATTTATTTGTTGTGGTTGCTTGTTGTTTTGTACACACCAAGCAGCTATAGTACCTGCTGCTTGTCCTATTAAAATTACAACAGGTTGTAAGCGTGTTGTACCATTTACAACATTACTTACGCTTATGCTTTTTTCAGCAATGATGATACCTTTTGTAGTTTTTGGCACCATCGCACCTATAGGAATATTGTAGGAAGGCACAGGGTAAAATCCTAAATCTTTAGGTACTTCTGTGTTTTCTCTATGATGATGATCAATTGGATAATCTCCTACTACAACGCCTGTTTTATATAGTGGATTTTCTTGCTCAAATGGTTTAGCTAAATCTTGTACTTTAAACCTAACCATACCTTGTAATCTTCTACTTTCTCTAAAATAAGGAATAAGAGGAAGCTTGTCTGTAGTTGGATATTCATCATCTGCCAAACCTAAATTTTTAAAGCCAAATTGGGTTTGCAAAAAGTATATAAATCGTATAGTTTTTTCTTTTGCCTTTTGTATTTCAGCTAGTTGTTGTAAAGGAGATAAATTTAAAATAGGAGCATAATAATCGTTGCCTTTGCCTGGCCAATTTATCATGTATTTGCCATTGGGTAATTTGCCATATTCTAACATTTTTTTTGCTGTTACATTGCTAGTAAGTTTTTC
>JBMLOR010000019.1:0-28727 GCA_049242865.1 Chitinophagaceae bacterium
TTTTAAAGTCGAATAAACCGGCCGGTATTTTTCATTTTGGTGTGTCTGAATGGAAAAATTGATGAGAAATTCCAAAAAATGGAACGATTTTTAGTCAATTTTCTGTAATTATTATTATTTATTATGCATAAATAATTGAAAAACAAATAGTTTTATTTTGGTTTAATTTTTGAAAAGGTTTTCAAAAATTGCCTAATGAAAAACCACTTTATTACTATTGGTATTATTTCCATTACCCTAATGTGTTTATCTTTTTCAAAAAAAGTAAGCTCAAATTTCAATCAAAAAACAACAAATACAGCTAATGAAAATGCAACGCCAGCTACAAAGCAACTTTTCTCTTTGTTACATACATTGAAAAAAAATTACACCATAATTGGTCATCAAGATGACTTAGCTTATGGCAACGGATGGAGATATAATAGTTACAATCCAAAAGGGTATGTTTCAGATACTTACAATTCGTGTGGTGAATTTCCTGGTGTTTTTGGTTGGGATATTGGGCAAATTGAAAATACCCTTGTCAATCCAAAAATCAATTATATGATTAATGGAGTTTTAATTGAAGATTTAAAATATTGGATTAAAAAAGTTAATGCTAGTGGTGGCATAAATTATGTAAGTTGGCATGCAAATAATCCTGAAACTGGAAGAGATAGTTGGGATTATGGTGATGGGGCAGTAGTTTGCCGAATTTTAACTAAAGGTACACAGTCGAACAAAAATTTCAATTTATATCTTGATTGTATTGCAAATTTCTTTTTATCATTAAAAGATGAAAAAGGACAATTAATTCCAATTTTATTTAGGCCTTTTCACGAAGCTAATTTAAGAAAGTGTTTTTGGTGGAGTGATTTTGATAATAGAACTTGTTTTAGTAATACATTCAAAGATTTATGGATTTATGTTGAAAATTATCTTTCTAACGTAAAAAAAGTAAATAACCTATTATATGTATATACCATCAATGATAATTGCTTAGGATATCATAAATCAACGGAATCATTTGTAATCGAAAATCAATATCCTGGCGATAATTATGTAGATCTTGTTGGATTTGACTTATATATGAAAAATGAATTTTTAAAAACACAATCCTTTGAAAGTTTATTTATGCATGCTAATACACATAATGCCTATATAAATGATTTTGCCCTAAAGCACAACAAGGTAGCAGCAATCACTGAGGCTGGCTGGGAAAATTATCCAGCTTTAGAAAAGCCATTTACTAAAATTTTATATGATGCATTTTCAAATTATAATTATAGTTTCATACTTTTTTGGCGAAACCCCGATAGAATAAAAGATTTTACAAGTTATTATTTTGTTTATCCCGATCATCCCAATGCCAAAGATTTTAGGTTGTTTGCACAAACTACAGAGAAGTATATTTTTTTGAGAAAACTACAGAAGCTAAGGAATTAGCTTTCAGTTTTTTAATAAAAAAACGCTGTGCAAATATCACACAGCGTTTTATGTTTTTGTATATAAGTTTAATTACTGTCCTTTTTTAGCTTCTTCAACAATTCTTTTTCTTGCATCCGCATAAGCTTTTAATTTATCGCCTAAAAGATTAGAAACTTTCCAATCCTTTTTTTCATTAGCAGCTTTTAGTTTCTCTTTTTTTTGCTCAGGCGTTAAAGTGGCATCTGCTTTAATTTCATCTTGTGTTTTAAATAATTCTTCAAAAACCGCTTTTAATTTTTCAATTTTTTTATCCTCAACCCCAACTTCTTTTGCAGCTTTAGTCATTTGTTCAAAACTTGTTGCTCTTTGAGCTTTTATTTGATCATCTGATTGTGCAAACGTTGTTGAAGCCACACTTAAAAATAACGCAAACGTTAAAACTAATTTTTTCATATTTAATAATTTTTGTGAAAGTAAGAACTTTTAGTTAAACGTTTGAATTGAGGAAGTAATTTTTTCTAAAATTTTTGTTAAAAAGTAATTTTGTTTAAGTGTTAGTGCAATTTATTAATTTGGCATTAATTGTAAAATACCATTTATCGTTTGTAAAGCCCTATTAAAAAATTAGTGGGTGGGCAAACTCCTCAATACATAATTTTAAAAAATATTTTATTTAAGATGAATATTCTCGATATCAAAGATTTGCATAAAGCATACGGAAAAATTAAAGCTTTAAACGGAATTAGTTTTTCAATTCCTGAAGGAAGTGTATATGGAATTTTAGGCCCTAATGGTAGTGGAAAAACTACTTTTTTAAGTATAATTTTAAATGTACTTAATGCAGATAGTGGCGAATATTTTTGGATGGGTAAAAAGCCAACTTCTGATTTAAGAAAAGGTATTGGAAGCCTTTTAGAAACGCCAAATTTTTATCACTATTTATCTGCTGTAAATAATTTAAAAGTTGTTCAAAGTATAAGTGGGAGAGGCAATGAAAAAGATATTGATAGTGTACTAAAACAAGTAAAGCTAGCCGAAAGAAAGCATAGCAAATTTAGTACCTACAGCTTAGGAATGAAACAAAGGCTAGCTATTGCATCTGCTCTTTTAGGAAGTCCAAAAGTTATTGTTTTAGATGAACCTACAAATGGTTTAGACCCTGTTGGCATTGCTGAAATTAGAGAACTTATAAAATTTTTAAGTACAAAAGGACATACCATAATTATGGCTAGTCATTTATTAGACGAAGTTGAAAAAGTTTGCACACATGTAGCCATTTTAAAAACAGGTAATTTAATTACAAATGGTACAGTTGAAGAAGTTTTAATGGATGAAGATGTTATAGAAATTTCAGCCGACGAGAATGATGTTTTATACGAAGTAGTTAAAAATTTTAGCGGTATTAAAACCATCGTAAAAACTTCCGAAACTTTACAGTTGCACTTTGCCAAAGGAACTTCAAATCCTGCAGCTATTAATGAGTTTTGTTTTAATAATAAAACTGTATTAAAGTATTTATCAGTTAAAAGAAAAAGGTTAGAAGAAAAGTTCTTTGAACTTACTAATAACTAGGTTAATAAAATATCAATAAATATTACAAAATCAGCAAACAATAATTATGTTTTCAATATTAAAAACAGAATGGCTTAAAATAAAAAATTATCCAGCTTTTTGGTGGATTTTAGGTATAACAGTGTTATCATATCCTGGTATAAATTATTTGTTTTATTTTATACATAAAGATATGACTCGTTCAAAAGATATGGCTGCACAAGTGGCAAATGCCATATTTGGTTCTCCTTTTACTTTTCCTGAGGTGTTTAAAACAGTAGCGTTTACATCCTCATTATTTATGCTTATCCCTGCTATATTAATAATCATGCTTATTTGTAATGAATATACTTATAAAACAAATAGGCAAAATATTATTGATGGATGGAGCAGAAACAATTTTTTGTTAGGTAAATTTTTCAGCGTTTTTATAATTGCAACAATTACAGCATTATTGGCATTTACAATAAGTTTTGTGATTGGAGTAATAAACAAAAATGCAGCAGCTGTGGCACAACCTTACCATCAAATTAAGTATATGTTTTACTTTTATTTGCAGGCATTATCACAGCTTAGTTTTGCATTTTTATTGGGTTTAATTTTACGAAGAGCTTTTATAACACTTGGTGTGTATATTTTTTACTCGATTATTCTTGAAAACATTTTAGAAGGATTGGGCCGTAGATATGTTAATGATGCAGGAAGATTTTTATTTCTAGAAATAAGTAACCGTTTAACGCCATTACCTACATTTATGAGTAAATTTGGAGAAGAAAGATACAATACTTTGATAGGTCAATTTAATCAACATATTGCACTAACAATTTTATATACTGCCATATTTTGGCTTCTTAGTTTTTGGATTATTAAAAAAAGAGATTTATAAAAAATATGAAAAAACATATACATGTATTGGTATTATTTTTAATAGTAACCAATATAGCTTTCACTCAAAATCATGCTTATGCAATTAAACAAAGAGCAGTAAAAATGGCAACTGCTTTTTCTAATTTTAGGTTAGATGAATATGTAACTTATTTACACCCAAGCTTAATTAATGCACAAGGTGGTACTTTGAAAATAAAACAAACGCAAGATTCTATCAATAAATATCAAAAAATGTTTGGCGTTAAAATTTCTAAAGTATTAATTGGTGAGGTAAGTAAAATAGAAACTTATAAAAAGCAGTTGCAAGCAATTTTTCCTATGACCACAACAATTGCAACACCTATGGGCGAAATGAAAACCAAAACCAATGTAATTGCCCTATCTGATGATGGTGGTTTAAATTGGTTTTTTATTGATGGAATGTTTTATAATGCACAAAAAACTAGCAGTAAGTTACCTAAACTCAGCCCTAAAATTATAGTACCTCCTACAGAGCAACCAAAGTTAGAAAGTATAAAAAATTAGTATCCCTTTATTAAGGGTGATGATATTAAAGTATTTATCTATTAATTTGTACTGTATTTAAAGTACATGAAGCCTCTAAAACAAATATTATTTTTTTCTGTAGCTGCATTTTTTATGGTAAGTTGTAGTACACCAAAAACTACACACCTAACTGCTGCAATTCGTAAACAAATAGAAGCAAAAAATTTAGATTTCACTAAATTACAGTACTACGTAGATAGTGATATTGAACTTACACGTGAGGTTAAAAGTGATACAGCAAAAATTACTTCGGGAAAGTTGTTTTTTAGTAACGGAAAATATATTAATCAAATTCTATTAAAAGCAAAAACCAAAGGTGTTTGCAAACATATTTATCCAAATAGACTAGCCATTGCTTTTGAAGAAGGTGAAGATAAATTTTTAAATTTTGGAGTAAACGGATTATCAGCTTTTGATGGTGCTATTTATCAGTTGCTACCAAGTAACATGATATCAGAGAATACAAATAAAGTGTTTTACGAGGGTAATGAATACACTATTAGAATTATTAATCAATTGCCCCGTTTATTAATTGTAACTGATGAAATTTTTAAAGGTGATACTAAAAAAAGAACGATGAAGGGTATTACTGTAAAAGATAAATAATTCGTTGTTTACTGCATCAATATACATTTAGTTACTAATCAAAAAAACTTACGTTGCAAACTACAGGTTGATTATTTTTGACGAGTGCAAAATAACAGTAATCTATTTTTTTTATGGGGTATGATGGGTAGTGGTAAATCTTACTGGGCTTATCATTTATCAAAAAAACTTAATCTAAATTATCTCGATACTGATAATTTAATTGAAAACAAAATGCAACTTACAACTGCCCAAATATTTGAAAAATTTGGAGAGCGTTTTTTTCGTGAAAAAGAACAATCTATTTTGCACGATGTAGTGCACAAAACAAAAACTCCAACAATTGTAGCAACAGGTGGAGGCTTACCTTGCTTTTTTGATAATGCACAGGTAATGAATAATAATGGCATTTCATTCTTCTTAAATACTAACGTTAATATTATTGCCGAAAGAGTGTTTAAGCAAATTGATAAACGTCCATTACTTAAAAATTTTTCAACAGTAGAAGATGTAGAAGTTTTTTTATCAGCAAAAATTGAAGAGCGTTTGCCTTTTTACAAGCAAGCTACATTTACTTTAAATCAGAATCAAATAAACGAAGCTAATTTTATACAAATCATTACAAAATATGCTAAGCATGAATTATAAGAATGCCATTTTTTTTGGAGCATTAGCTGCTTTACTTAGTGTAGCTTTAGGAGCTTTTGGTAGTCATGGATTAGAAAATGTTTTAACCGAAAAGCAACACAAAACCTATGAAACTGCTGCACGTTATCAAATGTATCATGCAATTGCATTGTTGGTAGTGGGTTTGTTGTTAAAATCTAATCCAAGCAAATGGTTAAAACTTAGTGCTTTACTTTTTGCAGTTGGCATTATAATTTTTAGTGGGTCTTTGTATGTTTTAATTGCATTGCAGGTAAATGGATTTTCAAATTTTAATATTATAGGTGCCATAACTCCATTAGGTGGGCTTTGTTTTATTGTTGGTTGGTTTTTTTTGGCAATTTCTATAAAAAAAATGTAGATACTTATTACTCAAACATTATATTCGTGGCCTAATGCAAAAACAACTGTCTACAACTTTTAGTTTCTTTTACTTTTATTACTTTACTAAGTAAGGGACTAGTTGTATGTAGTAACATAAAATTTAAAGTCCCACAAATACATGTGGGGCTTTTTTTATGCTTTTTAATTAGATGTGTTGATTAAATAAATAACTGAAGAATGAACAAAACTATCACTAGTGTTGCCATACAAGGGTTCGAAGGAAGCTTTCATCAAATGGCTGCTCAGCAATATTTTGGCAAAAATGTAAAAGTAATTACTTGTGCAACATTTAGAGATGTTGTAAAAATTGCTGCAAATA
This sequence comes from Chitinophagaceae bacterium, assembly GCA_049242865.1. Lineage (GTDB taxonomy): Bacteria > Bacteroidota > Bacteroidia > Chitinophagales > Chitinophagaceae > CAIVPM01. The sequence continues at coordinate 6,347 of JBMLOR010000019.1, forward strand.
AAAAGGAAAGCAATGGTGGCGTTATGGCCATAGAAAATTCAATTGCTGGAAGCATTTTACCAAACTATACATTGCTCCAAAAAAGCAACTTGCAAATTACTGGCGAAGTTTATTTGCCCATAAAGCAACATTTATTGGTTAATCCTGGAGTGCAATTAAAAGACATCAAAGAAGTGCATAGTCATCATATGGCGATTTTGCAGTGTATTGATTATTTAGGTGAACAAAATTGGAAATTAGTTGAAACAGAAGATACTGCATTATCTGCCAAGCATATTCATCAATATAAAAGCAAACACATAGCTGGTGTTGCAGGAAAATTAGCAGCAGAATTATTTGGACTTGAAATTTTAGTGCCCAATATTCATACTCAAAAAAACAACCATACAAGGTTTTTAATTCTGCAACCTAAAGATGTAGTGATATTAGATGAATCAGCTAATAAGGCATCCATTCATTTTGCAACAAATCATACTAAAGGAAGTTTGGCTAAAGTATTAGCTGTGATTGCCGATTTTGATTGCAATTTAAGTAAGCTGCAAAGTATGCCCATTGCTGGTACAAAATTTAAATATAGTTTTCATGCTGATGTTGAGTTTGCAGATGTAAACCAATGGAAAAAAGTAGAATTTGAAATTGCAAAACAAACAGAAGCTTTACAAATATTAGGTGTTTATAAAAACGGAAATAAATAAAATGATACAAACTGCAAGTAGATTAAATGGTATTGGTGAATACTATTTTTCAAAAAAATTAAGAGAAATTGAAACTTTAAACCAACAAGGCAAAACCATCATTAACTTAGGCATAGGAAGCCCAGATTTGCCACCACATCCTAGTGTTGTAGAAATACTTCAACAACATGCAGCAAAACCAAATACGCATGCCTATCAATCATACAAAGGAAGCCAAATTTTGAGAGATGCTATCGCCAATTGGTATAATAAAAAGTATGCAGTTGTACTACAAGCAAACACCCAAATTTTACCATTAATAGGTAGCAAAGAAGGTATTGTACATATTTGTATGACTTATTTTGAAACTGGAGATGTTGTTTTAATTCCAAACCCAGGCTACCCAACATATACTAGTGCTGTAAAACTAAGTGGTGCAACACCTTTGTATTATGATTTATCTGCTGAAGATAATTATTATCCAAATTTTAATGAATTAGAAAAACTTTTAATCGAAAACAATAATATAAAAGCAATTTTTTGTAATTACCCACACATGCCAACAGGCACAAATGGTAGTAAGGCGGTTTTTGAACAACTTATTGCATTTGCTAAAAAACATAAAATATTAGTAATACACGATAATCCCTATAGTTTTATTTTAAATGATAAACCCTTGAGTATTTTAAGTGTTGATGGGGCATTAGAGGTTGCAATTGAACTAAATAGTTTAAGTAAAAGCCACAACATGGCAGGTTGGCGTGTAGGTATGATGTGTGCTAGTGAAGATAAAATTAATGATGTATTAAGATTTAAAAGTAATATGGATAGTGGTATGTTTTTGCCTTTACAATTGGCAGCTGCTACTGCGTTGAGCTTAGAAGAAGATTGGCATTACGAATTAAATAAAGAATATGAAGCAAGAAGAAATTTAGTGTATCAATTGTTAGATTTATTGCCATGTAGATATAATAAAAATCAGGTTGGCATGTTTATGTGGGCAACAGTTAATAAAAATTTCGATGCACATGAACTTGGAAATGGTGGAGCATTAAGCGACCATATTTTATATAATGCAGACGTATTTATAACTCCTGGTGGAATTTTTGGAACTGCGGGATTTAACAATATAAGAATTAGTTTGTGTAGCAAACAAGAGCAATTGCTGCAAAGTATTGAGCGTGTAAAAGCTGCATTAAATGAATCCTATGAATTGAGCTAATATTAAATTTTTATTTGATTTAATTGAATAATACATGGATAGTAACAACATAAATTTTTTACATAAGCATACCTTGGGCATTATTGGTTTAGGATTGATAGGTGGTTCAATAGCCAAAACATTAAAACATAAAGGTTTTAAAGGAAGAATAATTGGTGTTGATGATAATGCTGAACATGCACAGAAAGCAGTAGAATTAAATATTGTAGACGAAATTGTGGGTTTAGATGAATGTATTAATAATGCTACAATTATTTGTATAGCAATACCTGTAAAATCAACTGTTGAGGTGGCTATAAAAATTTTAGATGATATACAACCTGATAAAATTGTATTTGATGTTGGTAGCACAAAATCTAGTTTGTGCGATGTAATAGCAGCCCATAAAAATGGTAATCAATTTGTTGCAACTCACCCAATGTGGGGTACTGAATTTAGTGGCCCAACTGCTGCTTTGCACAATGCTTTTGAAGGTAGAGCTTGTGTAATTTGTAATAAAGAAAATGCCAATATTGATGCAATAAATACGATTGAGCTTTTATTTACTTTTTTAGGAATGCATTTGTTGTATATGAATGCTAATGAACACGATATTCATGCAGCTTATGTAAGTCATATTTCACATATTACATCTTTTGCTTTAGCTAATACTGTATTAGAAAAAGAAAAAGAGGAGAATACCATTTTTGAATTGGCAGCAGGTGGGTTTGAAAGTACTGTTCGCTTGGCAAAAAGTAATCCAGCAATGTGGGCACCCATTTTTATGCAAAATAGAGAAAATGTATTGGATGTTTTAAACGAACATATAGCACAGTTGCGAAAATTTAAAGCATGCCTAGAAAAAGAAAACGAAGCCTATTTATGGGAACTTATGACCAACGCCAATCAAATAAAACGAATTTTGAAATAAGGCTACATGCAAAATTTATGTACCAAGGCAGCCAAAATAGCCCCAACAAATGGAGCTAATAATGGTATTGGAGCGTAGGCCCAATCACTTTTTCCTTTATTTTTTATTGGCAAAATAAAATGTATTAATCTTGGTCCAAAATCTCTTGCAGGGTTAATAGCATAGCCTGTTGCTCCTCCTAAACCTAGTCCAACTCCAAAAACTAATAAAGCAACAGGCAGGGCTTGTAAAGCTCCAAGTTGTACATTACTTGGTGAATTATTAAGCATAAAAATGCAAAGTATAAATACAAAAGTTGCTATTGTTTCTGTTATAAAATTTTTAAATGGATTTTTAATGGCTGGCCCTGTTGCAAAGCAAGCTAGTTGAGCTTCAGCATCAGTAGTTTCATTAAAATGATCATGGTATAAAATCCAAACAATTACAGCCCCAAACATGGCTCCTAAAAATTGGGCAGGTAAATAAGTAGCAAGTTTGCTATAGTTATTGCTATGTATAGCATCTGCAATGGTAACTGCAGGATTTAAATGAGCACCACTATAACTACTTGTGGCGTAAACAGCAATAAATACAGCCATTGCCCAGCCAAATGTAATAACAATCCAACCACTGTTATTCCCTTTTGTTTTGGTTAAAACTACATTTGCTACAACACCATTTCCAAAAATTAAAAGTAAAGCAGTTCCAATAAATTCTGCAAAAAAGGCACTCATAAAGCAAGGTTTTAATATTTGTAAATATAAAAGATTCTTTATTTCCAATTTGGAATATCATCCATCAAAATACAATGATTAGTTTCTACGCTCCAAACTAATAAATCTTGTCCATTTGTAATAGCAAAATATTTAACTTGTAAAACGTGATTATAGTTCAGTATTTGTTGTAGTGTAGCATCGTTTAGGGTTACATTAGGTTCTTTGCATTCAATTAAAAGCCAAGGTTTACTTTCTTTGTAAACTAAAATATCGAATCGTTTGGTGAGGTTATTTATTGTAATTGTTTTTTCTAAAGCAATTAAACTTTTTGGTATTTTTTTTTCATCAACCAAGTACTTGACAACCTGTTGCCTTATTCTTTCTTCAGGCGTAAGCAATAACCATTTTTTTCTTATGGTATCAAATACAAAGGTTTTATTATCAATAATTTTTGTTTGTAGCATACTAATTAGTTGCTTGTATCCAACCAAGTTGTATACAAGCTTTATAAATAGCTCCCACTTGTACACTATGATGAAATTGATTTTCTTGTAACATTGTTAAAACTTGTTGTTTAGAAAGGTGCACAGTATGTACATCTTCAAATTCATCTAAACTAATGTTTGCTGTTTTTGTTGCATTTTTTGCCAAAAAAAAGTAAGCCTTAGTGGGTTGTAATGCAGGGTTTGCATAGGTTTCGTACAGTAGTTGTATGTCATTGCTACTATAACCTGTTTCTTCTTGCATTTCTCTAATGGCAGCATCCAAAGGTGTTTCATTTTCATCAATTAATCCACCAGTTGGTTCAATGGTTATTATACCAGCTGCATGTCTATATTGTTGCACCATAATCATTTCTTGCATATCATTAACCACAATTACATTAACCCAATTGGGTACATCAACTATAAAATATGGATTAATAATTTTACCATCTGGCAGTAAACATGCTTCTTCTTTTACAGTGAACCAAGAACGATTATAAACTTTTTGTGTACTAATTTTTTGCCAAGGTTTTGGTTGCATAATTATGGTTTAATAGTAAGATATCCTAAGTGTTGAAGGGCTTTATAAATTGTGCAAACTTGCATGGCTTGTAAAAATTGGTTGTTGTGCAACATTTCTAAAAATTCGTTTAAAGTAACTGTAAAAACATCAACATCTTCGTTTGCATCTAATTCAACATTGGCATCAAAAACACCTCCTGTTGCTACAAACATGTGCATATAGTTGTTGTGAATGCTTGGATTGTGGGCTACTTTTCCAAGATATACTATTCGTTCAAATCTGTAACCTGTTTCTTCTAACAATTCTCTCGCCATGGCTTGTGTTACATTTTCGTCACTAGCATCTACACAACCACCAGGAATTTCTGGTGAAGTTTGCTGTACCCCGTGTCTATAAATTCTTTCTAAAATTATATTACCATCTTTTGTAAATGCTAAAGCGGTTGCAAAATCAGGAAATGCATAAGTATAAAATGGAGTGATTAAACTACCATCAGGTTTTCGGCAAGTTTCAACTTTAATGTCGGCCCATCGGTCTTTAAACAATTGTTTTTGCTCTACAATTTCCCAATTTAAATTTCTAGGTGTTACCATTTTTTTATTTCTCTTAGTGTTGTTATATGTGCTACATGATGTTTACCATGCCATGCATACAAGCCTAATAAATGCCATAAGCTCATTTCTTTTTTGGTGTGAGAATGTATCACTTTTCGTTCCCAAATATGGTTTTCTAAATTTCTAATAGCAATATACCATCGTTCGTGAAGTGCATGTAATAAGGTTATAGAAGTATTTATGGGTACTTTTTCTACATCATCAAGTAGCGTCCATTCGTTTTCATCATAAGCTTTAATGGTTGGTAAATCTTCTGTAATACAAAGTTTAAATCTGCAATAAGCGTTTAAATGACTATCAGCTATGTGATGAACCAATTGTTTTACAGTCCATCCTCCTTCTCTATAAGGAGTATTTAACTGAAATTCGTCTAAATTTAAAACAGCTTTTTCTAACTCTATTGGTAAAAATTGAATATCAGCTAACCAATTTAATTTTTGTTGTTCACTAAAAGGTTGTGGTTCATACAATCCAATAGGGTAGCGAGGATCCATATTTATTAATGTTATAGGTTAAATATAGTTTATTATTTAAAGGAGATGCTTGATGTTAAAAATTATTTTATAGTTTATGTTTATAAAGCATAGCTACTCATATACTGATACAAATCTGTAATATTTCCATGTTGTAAGATAGTGGCTCTGTTTAGTACATCGCTGCCACCTTTTTGTACATCATCTAATACATATTTAATAAGTTGTTCTCCAAAAAATCTGCTAGCATCTCGTGGTAATTCGTTTGGTAAATTTCCTACAGCCATAATATCAATTGAATTTGCTAAGTATGGTTTGGTTTTTGTAAAATTAGTTTTATCAACGCCATATACACAATCTTCAATAGTGCCATCACCTAAGTTACAAGGTACACTTCCATTTTCATCGTCAGTAATATCTGCAATAGTGGTTATTTTAAAATTTGGATCTTGTAAATCTTGCATTTCAAATAATCTTGGAATATTGGCATCCCAGTATACACCATTTAACAAAATATCAGTGCTAGCTAAATAATTTTTAAATAAGCAATCGTATTCAGTTGGATGTTCGTGAAAATGATTTCTATTGTACTTTCCAGTTTGTTTATGTTCATATAAATCTTTTCCTTTAAGATGTACATAAACAGGATACTCAAATGTATTTTCAAGATATTCATCTGTTTCTACTTCTTGCACATCCATTAAGTTCATAATTTCTACAATTCCATGTGCAACACGTCCACTACCAGTTACAGCAATTTTTATTGCAGGCAACTTTAAGCCAAAATAAGTGTGAATTAACTGTCTGTAATCTTTTATTTTATAAACTCGTTCTAAATCAAATGCACCTGTTCTTTTTCCATAGCACATTATGCCATTGTGTGCACCAACAACACCAGCAAAAAAACCAAATCCAATCATTCGTTGGCCATCTTTATGTTCTAAACACTCATAATCTATTAAAGTGTTTTTATTGGCAATGAGTTGTTGAAATAAAGCTTTATTGTGTGGTTGTAATTTTTTTGTATGACTAAAAAAAAAGTATGTTTTATGGGGAATGAGTAGGTGTTTGGGAACTTCTTTAATGCCAAATAAAATATCGCAATCATCAACTTGATCAACTACTTCAACACCTGCTTGTTTATATTCTTCATCTTTAAAACATCTAGTTGAGCAGCTTTGAGCTACAATTTTAAAGCTGCTGTTTTTATGCAACCATCTGCATTGAGATGGTGTTAAAGCAACTCTATTGTCGGCAGGAATTTTTCCCTCTTTAATTAAACCAATTTTTATCATTTGTGGATTGGTTGATGGATGATTTGTTGATGAATGATTTGAATAAGTTATTGAATCATCATTTAATTAATGGCAAATGACTTAATGGTTTGTAATTTTTCTTTCCCTTGATTTATTGAAAATATTTCTTCCCTTATCAATACCTTTTCTTAATTGTTTTTGCTCTTCTTCGGGCAAAGCAATAAAGTTTTTACAATCGTTGCTACAACAATTGTTGTATTTTTCTGCACAATTATTACATTGAATAAATAATAAATGACAGCCACTATTGGCACAATTTACATGAACATCACATTCAGTGCCACATTGATGACATTTAGCTATAACATCGCTAGTTATTCTTTCTCCTAAACGATTATCAAAAACAAAGTTTTTGCCAATAAATGCACTTTCTAAATTATGTTCTTTTAATTCTTTGGCATAGTTGATAATACCACCTTCTAAATGATACACATTTTTAAAACCATTATGTAGCATAAATGCACTTGCTTTTTCGCAACGAATGCCACCTGTGCAATACATAATAATGTTTTTATCTTCATTACCTTTCATCATGTTTACAGCCATAGGTAATTGTTCTCTAAATGTATCGCTAGGTAATTCTATCGCGTTTTTAAAATGCCCTACTTCGTACTCGTAATGGTTACGCATATCAATAACAATAGTGTCTTTATTGGTAAGCATGTTATTCATTTCAACTGCATTTACATACTTACCAGTTTGGTTAAATAAATAATCATCATTTACTAAACCATCAGCCACAATTTTTTCTCTAACCTTAATTTTTAACACCCAAAAACTATTGGCAATTTCAGTGTTGTTTTCTTTTAAAACATCGGCAGCACTAATGTTTAAACGTAAATTGTTTAACTCGTTAATGGAATATAAAAACGATTTAAACGCTTCAACATCAATAACGCTAATTTGAGCATTTATACCTTCTTTGGCAACATAAATTCGTCCAAACACCTTCATCGGAAAAAGATGCTTGTATAAAAAATCCCTAAACTCTTGTGGATTTTCAATTTTAAAGTATTTGTAAAAACTAATGGTGGTGCGTGGTACACCTTCTTCTAAAGCTTGTTGCTTTAAAATTCTACTATCTATTTTATTATGTAATACTGCCATAAAAAATTTTTGACATCTTTTTTAATTAAAAATGTTTCAGCCAATGAAACCCATTTGCAGGATGGGCAAAATTTTTATTGAACTAATGTTATTTTCCTTTCCCTTTTGATGGTGCTTTAGAAGCAGGTGCAGCTTTTGCCAATAATACTTCATTAAGTTTTTGCTCCAAAGCCGGGCCTCTTAAATTACGTGCCACAATTTTTCCTTGTGGGTCAAGCAAATAATTTTGAGGTATAGAATTTACCTGATACAATTGTGCTGCTCTTACAGTAGGATTTAAGTCTATCACTTGTTGCCAAACCAATCCATCTGTTTTAATAGCTTCTAACCAAGCAGCTTTTTGTTCTTCCGTATCTATCGATACGCCAAAAACTGTGAAATTTTTATCCTTAAATTTATTATAAGCAGCCACTACAGTTGGGTTTTCTTGTCTACATGGTTTGCACCAACTAGCCCAAAAATCAACTAAAACATATTTTCCTTTGAATGATGCCAAGCTAACCATTTTACCCTGTGCATCAGGCTGTTCAAAATTTGGTGCAACTGTACCAATAGCTCCAAATTTTGGTGTTTTAAATACTGTTATTTTTTGTTCAATTAAATTGGCAAATAATCCTTTTTTGGCATCGCCACTAAGTTTTTTATAGGTTTTATCTAAATATTCTTCATTACCAAAAATTGGATAAAACTGCAGCAACACAAATGAGCTTACTGCCGAGCTTGGTTTTGTAGTTAAAAAATTGGTGATATAAGTTTTTAAGCCATTTTTTTGTGTTTCAAAAATCTTGGCTAAGCTATCTTTTTTTGGACCATTAGGGGCAGCATTTGCAGCTTGATAAGCTTTGCTAATTTTTTCGTTAAGTGGTACAAATGTTTTTATAAAAGCATCGTATTCTTTGTGTGTTTTTGAACCTTCTACTACGGCTTTTTTCAATTCTTTAGTATTGCCTTTAACTGTAACATTTTCGTTTCCAATATAAAGTTCTACTACTTCGGGCATTCCAATAAAAGCTAGTTGATGATAACCAAAATGTTCAGCTTTTCCCTTCAACTCAAAATTATTGCCAATGGCATAAGTTGTAGCTATGGCGTTGCCTTGAGCATCATTTAAAAATACTAAAGTGCTATCTTTTAAACCTACAATTGTACCTTTTACAGTATAGCCATTTGTTGGTTGTGCTAAAGCAATGAAAGGGAATAATAAAATTACTATAAACTTTTTCATAAAAATTAAATCAACTATTTTTTGTGTCTTTCTTTTAAAACATTTTCAATGTGTTGCAAATTAAAACCTTTAGCTTGTAATAATATCAAATAATGGAAAAGTAAATCTGCAGCTTCGTTTAAAAATAAGTCATCATTATTGTCCTTTGCTTCAATTACAACTTCTACAGCTTCTTCACCAACTTTTTGGGCAATTTTGTTGATGCCCTTGTTAAATAAAGATTTTACGTACGAATTTGGGTCGTTATTTTCTTTCCTTTGTTTAATTATTTGCTCAAGTGTTTTTAAAAATTGGTCGCTTGTATTTGTTTCACCAAAGCAAGTATCTTGTCCTGTATGGCAGGTTGGTCCTTTAGGATTTGCTTTTATTAAAATGGTATCCTTATCGCAATCAATTAAAATATCATGAACTTCTAAATAATTTCCAGAAGTTTCGCCTTTTGTCCACAGGGCATTTTTACTTCTGCTAAAAAACGTAACTAATTTACTATCAATAGTTTTGGTTAAAGCTTCTTGATTCATAAATCCAAGCATCAACACTTTACTAGTTTGTACATCTTGTACTATTGTGGGTACTAAGCTATCAGTGTATTTTTCAAAATCAATTTGCATGGTGCAAATAAAATGCAATTAATGTTTTTTTAATTAATTAATTAAACTAATTATCTTTAAGATTGTTTAAGAATTAACAAAGATATTTTAAACAAAAAATGCAATTGTTTAGAAATAAAGCTTTACATTTAAAAAATAAATAAACACAATGGCAACAGTAATACTTGATATACCCTCTGAAAAAATGAGGAGTTTTATACAAATGGTTCTAAATTTAGGGATCGAAAAACATGCAATCCAAAGTAAGGCATCTTCAGAAAGCTCATCTAATTTTTGGAGTACTAGAAGAAAATTGGCGTATGATTTTTTATTATTCGATTGGGAGTTTTTTAATAATGAACTAGAGTTTGAATAATTTTAAATAGCGTACATCCCTTTAATTTGCAAATTAAATTTACGTTTTTGCAACAAAAAAGATTTAGACAATACAAAACGCTTACCCTAATTTTAGGGTCTAATTTAGGTAACAGATTATCCAATATTGAAATAGCCATCGCTCAACTTCAACAACACTTTGGAAAGTTTATAATAAAAAGTAGTGTATACGAAACAGCTGCTTGGGGTAATAATAATCAACCACATTTTTTAAATCAGGTACTTCAATTTAATACCAATTTTTCTGCAAAAGAAGCATTGCAAATTGCACTTGGTATTGAAAAAAGTATGGGCAGAGAGCGACTCGAAAAAATGGGTCCACGAATAATTGATATTGACATACTGTTTTATAGTAGTGAAATTATAAATGAGCAAAATTTAAAAGTGCCTCATCCTTTTATTGCTCAAAGAAAATTTGTATTAATGCCTTTGGCCGAAATTGATGCTGCACATATACATCCAGTATTAAATAAAACCATGATTCAATTATTACAAACTTGCCCAGATAGTTTAGATGTGAAAAAGTTTTCGTAACTGTAAATCTAGCTACTATTACTTTTGACGCTTCCACCACATGAAGCACAATTTTATTACAATAGAAGGAAATATTGGAGCAGGAAAAACAACACTTACCAATATTTTGGCACAACATTTTAATGCCAAAATAATTTTAGAAGAGTTTGCTGATAATCCCTTTTTGCCAAAATTTTACAATAATCCTCAACAATATGCCTTTCCTGTAGAATTATTTTTTATGGCCGAAAGGTATAAACAGCTTAAGGAAATGGGTGGTACAAGTAATTTGTTTCAACAACTTACTATTTCAGACTATTTGTTTACCAAATGTTTGTTGTTTGCAAAAGTTACACTGCCCGAAGAAGAGTTTAGGTTATACCAAAAATTGTTCGATATAATTCATCAACAATTACCCTCCCCCGATATTTTAATTTATTTACACGCACCTGTGCATAAACTACAAAGCAATATTAAAAAACGCAACCGTAGTTACGAGCAAAATATTAGTGATGAGTATTTGTTTAATTTACAAGAAACTTATACCAGTTATATAAAGCAGCACAACATAAAAACCATTTTTATCGATGCAAGCAATGCCGATTTTATAAATAATCCAAAGCATTTGCAAGTGGTGTTAGATGCATTAGAACATGATTTTGAAGATGGTCAACATTATTTTACTTTACCATAATTACCTTCATGCAGCAATCATCTACACATAAAAAACACCAAGCATTTGCAGCTTTGCAGTTAACCGAATTTAGGCACTTAATGCTAGGTAGATTTTTTTTTATTGCTGCACTACGAATGCTTGGCACATTAGTTTTGTGGTGGGTGTATAATCTTACACACGATGCATTACAAGTATCTTTAATAGGTTTAGCTGAGTTTGTTCCTGCTTTTTTATTATCGCTTTATGCCGGGCATGTAATTGATAAAAGTGAAAAGAAAAAGATACTTTTAATAGCTGCATGTTGTTATGTAATAGCAATTACTACACTTTTAGTTGTTGGATTACTACATCAAAATAAACAATTCGATGATGGTAGTTTATTAAACTATATCTACATTATCATATTTATTACAGGAATATGTAGGGCTTTTAGTGGCCCAAGTTTTGGAACAATTGTAGGGTTAATCCCTCCAAAAGAAATAATGCAAAACGCAATAACCTGGAATCAAACAACTTGGTTGGTGGCAAGTGTTACAGGCCATGCTATTGTTGGCTTTTTAATTGCTTGGTTAGGAATTATTACTACCCTTAAACTAATAATCTTATTGGCTTCTGTTGGTGTAATCATGATGAGTTTAATAAAACCAAAACCTCCCATTTTACATGCTCACAAGCACGATGCTTTGGCTAGTGTAAAAGAGGGCTTGCAATTTGTGTTCAAAACTAAAGAAGTTTTAGGAGCTTTAATGCTCGATTTGTTTGCTGTATTATTTGGTGGTGCAGTAGCTATGATTCCCTTTTTTGCCAACGATATTTTAAAAGTTGGTCCAACTGGTTTTGGATGGCTTAATGCTGCTACAGATATTGGTACTATTATTAGTGTTGTAGTGCTTACCATCTTTCCCATGAAAACTAATCAAGGTAAAAAACTACTTTGGGCAGTTGCAGGTTTTGGTATTTGTATCATAGTTTTTGCTCTATCAAAGAGTTTTTGGTTATCGTTTTTTGCTATTTTATTAAGTGGTATTTTAGATGGGGTAAGTGTGGTTATTCGAGGTGTAATTATTCAATTAAAAACACCTAATGAAATGCGAGGCAGAGTAATGAGTGTAAATAGCATGTTTATTAATAGCAGCAACGAATTAGGGCAGTTCGAAAGTGGCTTGGCTGCTAAGTATTTGGGCAATATTGCAAGTGTGGTTTTTGGTGGATGTATGACTATTGGAGTTGTTATATTTACTTGGATTAAAGCCCCAAAGTTGAAGGATATGAAATATTAAAGATTTGTTGATTTATTGTTTGATGGATGAATTGGAAAATAAGAATGATGGAATAAATATTTTCAAGCTAATTCAAAACAATCAATAAATCATCAATCAACAAATCATCAATAAAAATGGACAAACAATATTATAAAGATTACTATCATTTTGAAAGAGAACATTGGTGGTACACCGCAAGAAAAGATTTGTTGCAGTTTTTAATTCAAAAAAAAATTAACACTGCACAGCCATTAAAAATTTTGAATGTGGGAACAGCCACAGGTGCTACAAGCATTATGCTACAAAGTTTTGGCGAAGTTACAAGTGTAGAGTATGATGAGGATTGTGTTGCTTTTGTAAATTCTGTAACCAACTTAAATGTGCAGCAAGGAGATATTACACAGTTAAAATTTAATAACGATTCATTTGATCTAGTTTGTGCTTTCGACGTTGTAGAGCATGTACAACAAGATAAAAAAGCGGTTGATGAGTTAATGAGGGTTTGTAAATTAAATGGTCACGTATTTATTACTACTCCTGCATTTATGTTTTTGTGGAGCGAACACGATGTAATTAATCATCATGTAAAGCGATATACCAAAAACGAATTGGCAAGTTTGTTTGCATCTCATCATCCAACATTTGTTCTAAAAACTTATTTCAATAGTATTTTGTTTTTGCCAATTGCTGTGGTTAGAATTTTAATGTGGCCTTTTCAAAAAATTAGAAAAAAAGATGCACCAGTACAAAGCGATTTCTCGAGGTTTAACACAGGTTTTATAAACAAACTCTTATTTAAAATTTTTAATTCAGAAAAATACTTGCTTCAAAACGTTTCATTACCATTTGGTGTAAGCATTGCAATCATGGTAAAAAAACAGTCTACAACTTAGCCAAATGTATCTAAAACGCAACAGTTAGTTTGGCATAAACCACTAATTTTGCACCCTTAAAAAATAGATTATGCAAAAAGGTCCAGTTTCAAATTTTATACAACATCACTATCGTCATTTTAATGCAGCTGCTCTTATGGATGCTGCAAAAGGTTACGAACAACATTTATTAGAAGGTGGTAAAATGATGATTACACTTGCAGGTGCTATGAGTACTGCTGAGTTGGGCATTAGTTTAGCCGAAATGATTAGGCAAGGAAAAGTTGATATAATTAGCTGCACTGGTGCTAATCTTGAAGAAGATGTAATGAACTTGGTTGCTCACAGTCATTACAAACGTGTGCCTAACTACAGAGATTTAACGCCACAAGACGAATGGGATTTGCTAGAAAATCATTACAACCGTGTTACAGATACTTGTATTCCTGAGGAAGAAGCTTTCAGACGCTTACAAAAACATTTAGTAAAACAATGGAAAGATGCTGCTGCTAAAGGAGAACGTTATTTTCCTCATGAGTTTTTATATAAAACAGTATTAAGCGGTGAGTTGGAGCAATACTATGAAATTGATAAAAAAGATAGTTGGATAGTTGCTGCTGCTGAAAAAAATATTCCAATTGTTTGTCCAGGTTGGGAAGATAGCACTACAGGTAACATATTTGCTAGCTATGTAATTAAAGGTGAACTTAAAGCAGATTTAGTTAAAAGTGGAATTGAATATATGGTTTGGCTTACTGAATGGTATAGAGCAAACAGTGGTGGAAAAGGTGTAGGATTTTTTCAAATTGGTGGCGGTATTGCAGGTGATTTTCCAATTTGTGTGGTGCCAATGATGTATCAAGATTTAGAGTGGCACGATGTACCGTTTTGGAGTTATTTCTGCCAAATCAGTGATAGCACAACAAGTTTTGGTAGCTACAGTGGTGCCGTTCCAAACGAAAAAATTACTTGGGGTAAATTAGATATTAATACACCAAAATTCATTGTAGAAAGTGATGCAACAATTGTTGCACCATTAATGTTTGCTTGGATTTTAGGACTTTAAAACAAGCCCCCTTAATCCCCAATCGGGGAATTTATGATTTGGGATATTGATTTTAAATTGATGTTCAAATTCCCCTCCTTTGGAGGGGTTGGGGTGGTTTAAAAAGTTCAATCTTTGCACCGACGTTGAAGTGAGTGACACAACCAAAGCTCAATAGAATTACAAAAGCTAGTATCCAAAAAAATGACCAATGACCTTATGATCATTGTCTTAACGACTTAATAAATAACATGAAAAAAATTGCCCTAATCCCTGCACGTTATGCTGCAACAAGATTTCCTGCTAAATTAATGCAGCTGTTGGGTAATAAAACTGTAATTAGAACTACTTACGACAATACAGTTGCTACAGGTTTGTTTGATGAAGTATTTGTAGTTACAGATAGCAATTTAATTTTTGATGAAATTACCCAACATGGTGGTAAAGCTGTTTACAGCACTAAACCTCATGAAAGTGGAAGTGATAGAATTGCAGAGGCTTGCGAAAAAATTGATTGTGATATAGTGGTGAATGTGCAAGGCGACGAACCTTTTGTACGAAAAGAACCTTTAGAAAAATTGCTTCAAACTTTTGAAGATGGTACTGTACAAGTGGCTAGTTTAATGCAAGTATTGAGCGATGAAAAGCTAATTGCCGACCCCAACTACGTAAAAGTTGCAGTCGACAAAAAAATGAATGCTTTATTTTTTAGTAGAAGTGTAATTCCTTATCATAGAGATAAAGATTTTTTGCCAACTTACTACGAACATATAGGGGTGTATGCTTTTAGAAAAAAGGCTTTGATGGATTTTACAACATGGGAAATGACACCTTTAGAAAAAGCAGAAAAAATTGAATGTCTTAGATATTTAGAAAATGGTATAACCCTTAAAATGGTGGTAACCGAATATTTTGGAGTTGAAATTGATACACCAGAAGACCTCACAAAAGCAAATGAATTTTTAAATAAACAATAGAAAAATAGCATAACAAATGGAACATCTTTTTACCAGCGAAAGTTTAATTAGCCTTTTAGTATTAATTATTTTAGAAGTTGTTTTGGGTATTGATAATGTAATTTTTGTAAGCATTATTATGAACCGTTTACCAAAAGCCTTGCAACCCAAAGCAAGAATTACTTGGATGGTTACAGGTATTATTTCTCGTACTATTTTATTATTTGGTTTATCTTGGTTATTGGCTCAAAAAGGTAAAACCATTTTTTCGCCATTTGGGAAAAACCTCGATTTATCGAGCATAGTAATGATTTTGGGTGGACTATTTTTGGTATATAAAACCGTCAAAGAAATTCACGAGAAATTAGAAGGTGAGGTAGAAAGTAACTATGGTGGAAAAACTAAAGCATTAAGTTTTGGGGCAGCAATTGCTCAAATTATGTTAATCGATGCTGTATTCAGTTTTGATAGTATAATCACTGCAGGTGGTACTGCAAAACATTTAGAAATAATGATTATTGCAGTAGTTTTTGCCATGATTATCATGTTTGTATTTAGCCCTAAAATTTCAGCTTTCATAAGTAAACATCCAACATTAAAAATGTTGGCATTAAGCTTCTTGGTAATGATTGGTATTTCGTTACTTGTTGAAGGATGGGATCATGAACAAGCCGAAAAAATTCATCTTAAAAATTACATCTATTTTGGAATGGCATTTTCTGTAGGTGTAGAAATGTTGAATATGCAGTTGCGTAAAAAAGCTGCTCGTCCGGTAGAATTAAGAGAGCCTAAACTTCCTGAAGAAAATAGCAATAGCGATATGGCCAGCTAAAATTATAACCATGCAAAAACGGGTATTAGTTATAAAATTAGGCTCTGCAGTATTGGCCAATAAATTAGGAACAACTGATGTTGCCGTAATCAAAAAAATTGCAAGCGAGGTTGCTAGTATCAGTAAAACGTATGCTATAATTGTAGTAAGTAGTGGTGCCGTAAGCAGTGGAAAGCACTTTCTCAAAAACTATAAGGGTACATTACTTGAACGTAAGGCAGCCGCTGCTATTGGTAATCCTATTTTAATCAACAATTATCAAAAAAGCTTTGGTAAGTTTGGTATTAATGTAGCACAAGCTTTGTGTGAGCGTCATCATTTTAGTAACAGACATCAATTTTTGCAATTAAAAAATACATTCGAGGAGTTTTGGAAAAACGATGTAATCCCTATTGTAAACGAAAATGATTTAATTAGTAATAAAGAACTTAAGTTTTCTGATAATGATGAATTAGCCACTCTTTTATCTATTGGCTTTAATGCTCAAAAGTTAATCATTTGTACATCTAGTGGAGGTTTTTTAGATAATAATAAACAGCTCATAAAAGTAGTACCAACTATCAACGAAACCATATTGTCTTATATCAGTAGCGAAAAATCTGCTGTTGGGCTAGGAGGGATGCTTTCGAAAATTACATTTACACAGTTGGCAACAAACCTTGGTATTGAAGTTTTTATAACTGGCTTAGCTGGTAAAAAACCACTGCAAAATACTTTAGCATTAGAACAAGGTACATATTTTAAAGCCAAAAAATCTAGCCTAAAAGAGCGTCAAAAATGGTTAATGAGTGGTAGTGTAACAGTTGGTGAAATTTTTGTAGATGCAGGTGCAGCCAAGGCTTTGCAAGCTCGTAAAAGTTTACTTACCATTGGTATCACTGCAACTAATGGTACATTTAACATTGGCGAAGTGGTGCAAATTAAAAATCAGGAATCTGAGATTATTGGTGTTGCCAAAACAAAACTTAGCTTTAAAGACATTCAAAAAAATTTAACTACAAAAAATATTTTGGCTGCCCATGCCGATGATATTGTATTGTTTTAATCTTGCAACATGTCTACTACTACCACAACTATTGCAAAGCAAATTATAGCTACTAAAAAATGTACTTATGCGTTGCAAGAAACTTCTACTGCAACTATTAATCTGCTATTAAAAAATATTGCAAAAAGTTTAGTACTACACAGTGAAACCATCATAGCAGCAAATAAAAAAGATTTGGCAAAAATGGAAATCACTAACCCTTTGTACGATAGGCTTTTACTTAATGCAAGCAGAATACAAGCCATTGCCAATAGTATTAAAAAAGTAGTACAACTTCCTTTTCCGTTTAACCAAATTGTGTACACTAAAACATTAGACAACGGATTGCGATTAAAAAAAATCACCACACCACTAGGCGTGGTAGGAGCTATTTTTGAGTCTCGACCAAATGTGGTGGCAGACATAGCCACGCTTTGTTTAAAAAGTGGAAATGCCTGTATTTTAAAAGGAAGCAAAGATGCTGATAACACCAATAAAGCTATTGTAGCCATCATTCATCAGCAACTTACAGTTGTAAGCTTACCAAAGCAATTAGTGTGTTTATTGCCTCCTGATAGAGCTGTGGTGCAGCATTTGTTTACTGCAACAAAGTATATTGATGTCATTATTCCTAGGGGTAGCAATAGTTTAATTCAGTTTGTACGACAACACAGTTTAGTTCCTGTTATTGAAACAGGTGCAGGGGTATGCCATGTGTATGTGCACCAAAGTGCAAACATAAATATGGCTGTAAACATTGCTGTAAATGCCAAAACTAGTCGCCCTAGTGTTTGCAATGCAATGGATACATTATTAGTAGATGAAAAAATTGCCCCATTATTTTTAAAGCAATTATCTACAGCATTTAACAGCAAGCAAGTAAAAATAATTGCCGATGCAGCTGCTTATAAATTACTAAAAGGCTATCCACTATTAACTAAAGCAACAACACAAGATTATTATATCGAGCACCTTTCGCTTACTTGTACTATAAAAATTGTAACTAGTGTAACACAGGCATTGATGCACATTGCCGAACATGGCACTAAGCATAGTGAAGCAATTGTAACTGACGATAAAAAAGTTGCTGCTCAATTTTTAAAAATGGTAGATGCAGCAGCTGTGTATCACAATGCAAGCACACGATTTACCGATGGTGAAGAGTTTGAGTTAGGGGCAGAAGTTGGCATTTCAACTCAAAAATTACACGCTCGTGGACCATTTGCTTTAGAAAAATTAGTTACCGAAAAATGGATTTTACAAGGTAATGGGCAAGTGAGATAAAATCAGTTTACTACTCTTTTAAATTCTTTATTACATTTTGCATTAAAATAAAGTGCATTTTTCATTTAAACACCATATTTTAAATGAATTAATTAAAAGCTGGCTAATGCAACAGCCATTAATTAATGACTTGTTATGTATCATAAAGCTACTAATGTTTGAATAAAGCTGTAATTACAATAAAGTATTCTCTTAAATTAATGAGGCAACTTCTCTCTAAAATAACCATATACCCATGTTCCTGCTACAGCACTTAAAAAAGTAACTATAATTACTAAAAAACCACTACCAATTTGGGCAAATAAAGGACCAGGGCAAGCTCCTGTAATTGCCCATCCAATACCAAAAATTAAACCACCAAAAATTTGGCCTTTATTAAATTTTTTATCTTCGAAAGTGATAGATTCTCCACTAAAAGTTTTGATATTGTATTTTTTTATGATTAAAACTGACACCAAGCCTACAACTACTGCTGTACCTATAACACCATACATAAAAAAAGAATCTAATCGAAACATTTCTTGTATGCGAAACCAACTTACTATTTCGGCTTTTACAAATGTTATTCCAAATAATATTCCTACAATCATATATTTTATGTTGTGCCAAAATGGGTGCTGTAGTTTTGAGTCATTTACACATACAGCATCTTGATGTCTTAAATCAATACTTTGTTTTGTTTCTATATTATTTGACATATTTTTATTTTAAAAGTAAAGGCATTAGAATATTAGCTGAGAAAAATCCACCAATCATAAAGCAGC
Organism: Chitinophagaceae bacterium; assembly: GCA_049242865.1. Lineage (GTDB taxonomy): Bacteria > Bacteroidota > Bacteroidia > Chitinophagales > Chitinophagaceae > CAIVPM01. Next base: position 25,805 of record JBMLOR010000019.1, read on the forward strand.
AAGTTGCAATTAAAGAAGGCCATTGAAGATTTGATAAACCCATAATCGCATGACCACTAGTACATCCTCCTGCATATCGTGTACCAAAGCCTACTAAAAACCCACCCACTATAAAAAAGAAAAATCCTTTTGTTGTGAGTATATTTTCTATGCTAAAAATTTGCGACGGCATTAGTTTGCTAAAATCTGTAATACCATAACTAGCTAAGGTTTGCTTAGTGGCTGTTGCTACAACCACATCATTTGGGTTCGATAAAAACTGTGTAGCAATAAAGCCACCAATTAATACACCAACTACAAAAAATATATTCCATATTTCTTTTTTCCAGTCATATTGAAAGAATGGAATTTTTGCAGGAATACACATTGCACAAACATGTCTTAAAGATGATGATATACCAAACTTTTTATTACCTATTAACAATAATGTAGGAACTGTTAAACCTATTAGTAATCCTGCAATAGCCCAATGCCAAGGCTGTTTAATTAAATCAATCATATTTTTTTATTTACGCTTAAGTGTGTTTATTTTTAAAATGGTATATAAGGGGCAAAAGTTTATAAAACTTGTAAGCATTAGTATTAATGATATTATACCTAATACAATTGCTATTACTCCGCTTACTTGTTTTGTGAAATATAAAATAGCAATTGTACTTGCTATAAGTAGCCTAATAATTTTATCAGTTGTGCCAATATTTCTTTTCATTTCAAGTGATTTAGTTGTTTATAAATTTATCTACATTTTGCCATGTACCACCATTGATAACATTAGGGATATTGTTTTGTAACAAAAAGTTTTTAGCTTGATTACTGCGATTTCCACTTCTACAAAAAACAATAATTGTTGCTTTGTTTTTAAATGTTTGAAGCTTACTTTCAATGTTGTTTAAAGGAATATTCACAGCACCTTTTACCGAGCCATTTGCAAATTCTTGAGGCGTACGAACGTCCACTAAAAAGGCATCCTTATTGAAGGATTTTTTTAGCTCACTTTCATCTTTTTTTGAAAAGAGATTTTTTAGAAATTGTAACATATTTTTAATTTTAATGAATAAGTTTACTTTGGCAAACAAAATCAGTTTTAGGAATATTAGTTTTTGCAATGGCATTAAAGCCGCCTTCTATTTCTGTGAAATTTCGGAAACCTCTTGCTTGTAAAATACTAGCAGCTATCATGCTACGATAACCACCTGCACAGTGCAAATAAAAATGTTGGTTTGGATTAATATCTTGAATCCAGCTATTAATATCTGCTAAAGGGCGATTATAAGCTTCGCTAATATGTTCTGCTGCATACTCACTTGTTTTACGAACATCGATTACCATTTGTTCATTTACATTTAATTCAACTGCTAATTGCTCGGCAGTAATTCTATTAACAATATCAATTTCTTTGTTCGCATTTTTCCATGCATCAAAACCGCCCTTTAAGTGTCCAATTATGTTGTCAAAACCTACTCTTGTTAAGCGAGTTACAGTTTCTTCTTCCATACCTAAACTTGTAATTAAAATAATTGGCTGTTTTACATCTCCAATCATTGCACCTACCCAAGGTGCAAAATCGCCTTGAATACCAATGTTTATAGATTGAGGAATGTAGCCTTTATAAAATTCTTCATTTTTTCGGGTATCCAATATTAATGCTCCAGTTTGCTCGGCAGCTACTTCAAATTCATCTACATTTAAACCTCTCATTCCATTGTTTAAAACTTTGTCAAAACTTTCATAGCCCGTTTTATTCATAGCCACATTTGCACCAAAGTAAGTTGGTGGTGGTAATAAGCCATCTGTTACTTCTTTTATAAATTCTGCTTCTGTCATATTGGCTCTTAAGGCATAGTTTGATTGCTTTTGTTTGCCTATAGTAGATACTGTTTCTTTGCTCATGTTTTTTCCACAAGCACTTCCAGCCCCATGGGCAGGATAAACTATTACATCGTCGGGCAAGGTCATAATTTTATCTCTTAACGAATGAAATAGTAATGCTGCTAATTGTTCTTGTGTAAGTGATGCTGCTTTTTGTGCAAGGTCTGGTCGGCCAACATCACCAATAAACAAAGTATCACCACTGAATAAGGAATGTTGTATACCATTTTCATCAATTAATAAATAACAACTGCTTTCCATAGTGTGTCCAGGTGTATGCAGTACTTTTATTTTTACATCACCAACTTCGAATATTTCACCATCTTGTGCAGCAATGAAAGTGAAAGTTGGATTGGCGTTGGGGCCATAAACAATTGGTGCATTAGTTGCTTTACTTAAGTCTAAATGACCACTTACAAAGTCGGCATGAAAATGAGTTTCAAAAATGTATTTTAATTGTACATTGTCTCTTTCAAGTCTTTCTAAATAAGGTTTTGTTTCTCTTAGGGGGTCTATAATAGCAGCTTCTCCATTTGAAGTAATGTAGTAAGCACCTTGTGCTAAGCAACCTGTATAGATTTGTTCAATTTTCATGTTTGTTTTTTATTTATGCAAAAATGTAGATATGTAAATTTTTATTTGGTGACTAATGTTACATAGCAATTTAAATTTCTAATGAATAGGAGAGAAGGAACTGATTTCTATTAATAACAGTATTGTTCATATTTTGAATTGTGTACTGATATCCAAAGTTTATATCAAATTTGCTCAATTTAATTTGTATCATATTTTGAATTCTATTTTGATCGAAACTAGTTTGGTTTTGCTGTGTTTTTATAAAAAATTCATTCGATATCAAGTAGTTTAAATTACAATTATTTTTAGTTTTTTTTAAAGAAATTGATAAACTATTTTGCCATCTATACCTATGTTGGGTAAGGTTGTTTTGTAGCGTATTGTTTATGTATCTGGTTTCAAAAAAAAGCCTACTTTTTAATGTTGTTTTTTTTATAGCTAAACTTTTAGCAATACCAAAACCCCATCTTAATTCATG
>JBMLOR010000019.1:28827-33825 GCA_049242865.1 Chitinophagaceae bacterium
TTGTTTTTTTTATAGCTAAACTTTTAGCAATACCAAAACCCCATCTTAATTCATGGGTTGTGTTTAAGTTATTTGAAAAGTTTTTCATCTCATCATTCCTAAAAAATGCTATTGGAGTTATAAACAAATTAAAATTATTGTTGATGTTATAATGCAGCCAAATCCTCGTTGCTCTTGTATTAGGTAGTTCAAAAATGTTTTTGCTGCTATACTTAAAGTCGGCTTGTTGTCGCAATTGAAAGTCTAATGATATTGTTAATGATGAACTTATTTTTTTTGAAGCAGAGAGTTTACTCCAAAACTCTTGATGAGTTTGCCCATTAATATTGGTTAAGTTTACTAGACTTAAAATTGTGATTAGTCTAAATTTCATTACATCCAAATTTCTTTAGCTAAAATGTATATACCAGCAACCAATATAAACCATCCAAAAGCTGGCTTTAATTTATCGCCATCAATTTTTTTGGAAAGAAATGTGCCAATAAAAATTCCTACAATGGCTATTGTTGAAAACATTGTGAGGAGTGTATAATTAAGTTCAACATGATTTAAAACATCGCCAATAAAACCAAAAATGGCATTTAAAGCTATAATTAATAAAGATGTTCCTATAGCTTTTTTCATAGGCAAGGCTGCAAAAAAAATCAATGCAGGAATAATAAGAAAACCACCGCCAGCACCTAAAAAGCCAGTTACTAGGCCTACTAAAAATCCTATTAACACTAGTTTTGAGTTGCTAGGTATTTGTATGTATTTATTGTTGCTTTTATTTTTTATCATAGATAAAGAAGCAATAATCATAAGCACAGCAAATACAATCATTAGTAAAATATTTTTGGTTATTGTAATTCCATGTATTGTAAAAAGTTTATTGGGAATTAGTGGTAAAATAAATTTACGTGTGAGTAATAAACTAAGTATTGATGGAATACCAAAAACAAATGCAACACGTAGTTGTAGATTGTTTAACTTGTAATGTTTAACACTACCAATAAATGCCGAAATTCCAACAATAAATAAAGAATAACTTGTAGCTAATTGTGGGTTTATATGGAATATGTAAACCAAAATTGGCATTGCTAAAATAGAACCACCACCACCTATTAATCCTAAGGTAATACCAACAAATAATGCTAAAGCAAAGCCCAATATTTCCATGATTAAAAATTATTGGGCAAATGTGTTTTAAGAATATTTTATTTATTGTAACATTTGTCACTTAGCTCAATAATTCTATATGGCTTCGGTGTAATTTAAGCAAACCTCGTTGCTCCATTTTTTTAAGCAATCTCGAAATCACTTCCCTCGAAGTATTTAAATCATTAGCAATTTCTTGATGTGAAATGGGTAAATCATTGCAACCACAAGCTGCTTTTTGTCGCTTAAGATAAAATTCTATACGTTCATCCATTGCTCTAAATGCAATACTGTCAATTACTTGTAATACTTCATCAAATCTATTTCTGTAGGTGTCAATTACAAATTCGTACCAAGTTCTGTGTTCCATCATCCACATATCCATCAGTTGTAGTGGAATCATTACAAGTTCAGCATCTTCAATAACCTTAGCCATTATTTGGCTTTTTTCGCTTCTAGTAGCACAAATCATACTTATAGCACAGGCTTGTCCTGGTTGTAAGTAGTACATAAAAAATTCACCACCATCCTCATCCTCTCTATAAATTTTAATTTTTCCTTTAATTACTAAAACAGTATTTCTTATGTATTGTCCAGTTCTCATAAGTACTGTACCTGCTGCAACTTCTTTAATGTGGGCATGTTCATTTATCTCTTTTACTAAAGTATTTGAGAAAGATGGAAATATATTTTTTATAACACTACTCATGGGTTGTAAAGGTATACTATTGATTTATAAAGACAGTAGTGCCATTATTTTTAAATGCGATAATTTTATTTAAAACTGTAAATTATGTTTTTAATAAATTTATTTCAAATGAATAAATTACAGCATAGTTCTGATATAGTAACAATTCATATTCATTATTTTATTTATGAAAATAAAATTAAAGTAATGAAGTAATATTGTGATTTAGTGTCAATTTCATTTCTTTTACATTTACTAAACAACAAAAAAAAACTTGGAATTGAAGGAGATTTCGAATTCCATCTGCTACTTAACTACAACAATTTCTATAAGAATATCCTGATGATTTTTGTTTTGATGATAAGTGTAAAACCAAGGTATTGCTATGCAAGTATTGATAATTCAAGATGAATGGCGATATGTACCAAATTATCTACAAACCCTATGTACTATGCAGGTATGCTTTTTAAGGGGTTGCAACTTGTTGATGTTTTCTTATTATTAAATAATTAACTATTACTACTGCAACTTTTGGAAACAATAGCATAGTAAAAAAAGCAAAATATGAAATTGTAACTATTGGCGGTGGTGCTGCTAATGTAAACATGTGATGACCCCTTGAGGTCTCCGGAAAAATATAGTTTTGTGTTAAGTTCCAACCATAATGAATGGCAAACGGAATAAGCAACGAAAATGTTTTTGAATAGGAATAAGCTAATAAAAGCCCCATAGCAAATGTAAAAACAAAAACAATAGTCATTTGTGGTAAATTGCCCCAAACACCTGCATTAATCCAATGCAAAACAGCAAAAAACAACGACGAAATTATTATGGCTTTTGTTGATCCTATTTTTTTAATAAGTATGTACAGTAATGCTCCTCTACAAATCAATTCTTCTGTTAAAACTGTTCTACATTGATACCAAATTTCAATTAAAACCGATTTAATGGTTAATCCATTTGTAATTGCATATTCTTCTTTGGCAAAATACATTCTCAGAATAAATGCAGAGGCAGCAAAAAAAGCAGAAATTATAAATAGGATGATAAAATATTTCAGTCTGTCTTTTGTTGGTTTCAATCCTAATACATTCAAGTTACGGTTTTCAAATACCCAAATCAATAACCAAGAAAATGCAAGTAGTGCAATTAGTTGTAGCATATTAATTTAAAAAATTTTAGATTGTTAATACACGCCTATTCACCATTATCAAAATAAATTTCAGGCAAATATTTTAAAATCAATTTGTGTATGCTAAGTAAATAAGAATTAAAAAGAAATAATTTTATTTATAAAGTAACAATCCAAAAATATATAAATAAAAAAACATTCAATATTTATATCGTAGGTGTCTGTTCAGCTTCTCAGCCAAACGATGCGAATGTAATTTTTTTTCACAAATGTTTATCTCCGTAGAGACGGATAATTATCCGTCTCTTTGAAAGATATTATCCGTCTTTACCTTTAAAATAATTTTAATTATGCTTGGTCTTGTGGGGACCTTATTTCTTTTTTATCGAAAATATTTCTATCATCCCAAATTGTTTGTTGGTTATTGTTAATATTCCTGTATGATATTCTCTGGTAATATTTCTCTACTCTGTTTATAAGTTGTGTTGTATTCTAAGAACTAGCACCATGCCTAAGATATATGCTAGATTAAAACATTGTAAAGCCATCTTTCCTAATTTCTTTACTAAAGTTACTAGCAATTTTAAGACTTGCTTTGGTTCAATTGCTCATTCAAAAACTAAATCCCACATTATGCAATAATCATGTAGGTACTAAGGTATTATTGTGCAGTATCTCTATACCAGCCGTTTATTCTGAAAAATTAACGCTTATAATAGTTGTTCTATAATCCTACTCATTTTTAAAACTTTAGGTAACTTAATACGAAATACAAATATCCGTTTAAGTAAAATATTAAGCTTACTGCCTAGTTACTCCCATGATACTCCCATCTAACGCCCATGCAACTTCCACTATTCTTTGAACTTTATGTGCTGTTACGAAGCTATTTTTCTCAATAAAAACTTTGGCGTCTTTTGAATCTGCTTTGTAAAATTTTGAGTTAAACCAATACTACAAGCCAAACTAATAAGTTATTAAATTTCAATTAGTTAAATTCAATTCGTAAAGCACAGTAATCAAATTAACTCAAACTGTTTTATAAATCTTGAATTGAAAAGGTTGAGAACCATGCGGACTCCCTAGTAACGCCCTAGTGACTCCCTATAAAAGCCCTATAGAGTAGCTCCTTTTTGTGGATGCAAAAAAACTGTTACCCAACAACTAACTTTTGTGATTTTTGTGTCTATGTTGTGAAACTTTGTATTAAAACTATACCAGAAAACACAACATAAAGGCACCAAGTTGTAATAAGTTTAAAATATTGCTTTAATCATTAAATGCCCACAGCAACACTTTTTTGTTTTTTTGTTGTTGAAGTAAGCTATCTAGTTGATGCATAAATGTATTGCTCACTGCTGGGCAGCCCCAACCTTCAGGTGTGCCTGATGGGTAGGTTGTGGTGTTGCTTACTGCTTCCCAACTATGTAGTACAATGTATCTTTTAAGGGCATTGCTATTGCTTGCTTCTAAGCCTTGTAAATTGTACTTTATGTTTATGCCCCATTGGCTGTAGCCTCTTTCTTTTATCAAATATTTTCCAACACTACTGCAATGACTTTCTTCTTTATTACTAAATATTGCATGGGTTTTGCTGTCATCTCTGCCCCAATTATTGGTGCCACAACCATGACTAACCAAGCCACTATCTATTGCTTTGTTGTATACAAAATCCCAAATAAAAAATCTTGGTAAACCGCTGTGAAGTTTATAATTTATCAATAACCCAATGGTAGTATTGTACTGTTTGCTTTTACAATAAGCTTTGGCTGCCAATGCCTTTGCTTTTAATGTACGTTGATAATTGGGTGGAGCATCCTCTGCATTAGATTGCAAAGCAGTTCCAATTACCGAGTTATGCATCTTTTCGTATGCAAAAATGATGATGGCAATAAAGCAAAATCCAAATACTAAGCCTTGTTTCATTTCTAAAAAATAACAGTTAAGATGCTTAGCTGTTTATTTTCCATATTAATCTTCATAAAAAAACACTTTGCCTACCACCTTGCTACTAGTTTTAAATTTAATAGTCGTGGTGTAA
>JBMLOR010000019.1:33925-35822 GCA_049242865.1 Chitinophagaceae bacterium
AAACACTTTGCCTACCACCTTGCTACTAGTTTTAAATTTAATAGTCGTGGTGTAAGCCTGTTAGGAATAGTGAAGGTATTGTTTTGAAAGTCTTTTATTAGTAAATAGCTAATGGTATTGGCACGGTCTATAATATTAAAAATTTCTACACTTAGCCATATACTTTCAAAGTTTCTAAAGGGGCTATGGCTTCTTCTATTTTGTTTTTCTCCATCTAGTAACATGGCACTAAATCCTATATCCGCTCTTATATAAGGATCAATAAATAAGGCATTTCTATATTTTACACTACCCGGAATATTGTAAGGTAAATTGGCACCATATAAACCACTAAAATATACCTTAAAGTTTTTGTTGGTGCTTAAGTAATCTTGGTAAAAAAAGCCAAAACTAATGAGTCTGTCTGTTGGTCGTCTTAGGTAGCCCATATCCACTCTTTGGCTATCAACAATTACTTGGTCGGGTGTGGCAGGTGTAATTATTTGTCCTGCAGCGTTTAAATAATTGTTGTAAAAAAAATTGTCTATTTTTTCTTTGGTTTGCATAATGCCAATGCTTAGCCAACTTTCGGCATCTTTCACTAACTCTGCATACAATCTTGTTTCAAAACCTACAGCATAAGCTTTTGCATTGTTTTCGCCAAAATAACGTACACGTACATTATCAATATCGTAAGGTACAACATTGGTCATGTTTTTGTAGTACAACTCTGTAGAAATACGAGCGGGCCTCCCTAACATTTTTAAATTATAATCTAACCCAACACTAGCTTGCCAACTTTGTTGTGCTTTTAAATTAGTATTTATAGTACCATCATATCTACGAAGTTCTCTATAAAATGGAGGTTGATGATAAGCACCAATAGATGCTTTTACAATTACATTGCGTTTCCAGTTTTTTGGTTTAAATGATATGCCTAAGCGAGGACTAAATAAAAACTCATTGTTAAAGGTGTTGTAGTTGTACCTAGCACCAATATTAATTACAAAATCGTTGCTATCCTTTAATACTATATTATCCTGAAAATAACCACTAAAGCGAGTAATGGTAGTTTCGTATCTTGTTTTTAAAACTTTATTTAAGTTTAAAACGTTAGGGCTATACGGTAAGCTATAACCTGCACTATCATTGTATTCCCATTCATTTAACCTATCGTTTATAGTTTGGCTTTCGATAGAGTTACCCCACTCGTAGTTGTGTTTTCCTTTGTAATAACTGCCTTTGTGCTGTGCTGTAAGGGTGGTAATTTGCAAAGCGTTTCTCGAAAAGTTTTGAAACACACCTGCACCTAAAGGATTAACAATTAAACCATAAGAACTTTGACTTCTGTCAAAGTTTCTATCACCAAACAAATAAGCTCCTATAATGTCTACATTTTCCCTTTCGTTATTACTAAATGCACTCAGCATCCATTTAAGTTTTAGATTTTTTTTGGGCTGATGGGTAGCCGATAAACCAATAAAGTTGGTAGTGTATTCATCTTTTTCGGCACCTAAGAAATAAATATCTAAACCAAGGTTAGCAGAAAAAACAGGCGTAAATACAGATGTGGTAAGTTTTGCTTCTTCTGGTATTAATGTAAAACTTGTTGATGAAGTATTGGCAAATATTTCAAAATTCCATTTACTATTGGGTGTATAATTCACTAGGGCTTGCACATCGTTTGAAGATGGAATGTAATTGCCTTTTGTTTGTTGACTGCTCAATAAATTTCTGTTGCTTCTATTACGTACCCCAATAATATAGCTTACTTTATTGTTGGCTGCTATACCTTCTACATGTAAGCCTTGCTCTAATAAACCAATGTAGGCCGAACCTCCAAAGCTTTTTGGTTTGCGATACGTAATGTCTAAAGCACTACTCATTTTATCGCCATATTTTGCCTGAAAGCCGCCAT
>JBMLOR010000020.1:0-1607 GCA_049242865.1 Chitinophagaceae bacterium
CCATCGCTTAAACTTTCATAGTTCATGTAGCGAGTTTCGCCTTTTGCTGTTTTAAGCAACAAGTTTGCAGGTAAAATAGGCACACTCGATCCTCCAGGAATACAAGCTTTTAATTTTTTGCCATTAGCAATTCCACCACAATATTCATCACTATAAATAAATTCTTCTACACTAATGGTCATGTCAATTTCGTATACACCACCCTTTTTAATGTTGCCACATGCACTAATTAATTTTGTACCAGTGCTTTTACCAACACCAATTTTAGCGTATTCGTCGCCACCTTCGTTAATAATTGGAACAACTGCAGCAATAGTTTCTACATTGTTTACTACAGTTGGGCAACCCCACAAACCTTTTACAGCAGGAAACGGAGGTTTAATTCTTGGATTACCACGTTTTCCTTCTAAGCTCTCTAGCAAAGCAGTTTCCTCGCCACAGATATAAGCACCTGCACCACGTTGTACATGAATATCGCAATCGAAACCTGTGCCTAGAATATTTTTTCCAAGCCAACCATTATTGCGAGCCTCTTGAATAGCTTGTTCTAAAATATCTACAATCCAAGCATATTCACCACGAATGTAGATGTATGAGTTGTTGCTACCCAAAGCAAATGAACTTACAATCATTCCCTCAATTAAAATATGAGGAATGAACTCCATTAAGTATCTGTCTTTAAAAGTACCTGGCTCACTTTCATCAGCATTTACTACCAAGTAACGAGGCACACCTTCTGGCTTAGCCAAAAAGCTCCATTTCATACCTGCAGGAAAACCTGCACCTCCACGACCACGTAATCCAGATTTTTTTACTTCTTCAGTAATAGCATCTGGACTCATAGTTTTTAGAGCCTTTTCTACACTTCGATAACCTCCTTCTCTACGATATACATCGTACAAACGAATGTTTTCTACATGAGCTTTTTCTAATAATAATTTACGTCCCATTTTATTTTGTTTCACACAAAGTTTCAAAGGATACTAAGAAACAAAGGTGTTTTGTTTTTCTTTATTAAGAACTTTGTTGAAATTGCTTTGCAATTTTTTTATTTTTTGTTTGTCAATCTAGTACTACTATTTAGCTTCATCGGCGTCGCACATTTCAACTTCATTGCAACTATTGAACTTTATTATTTTTCACGCTAAGTTCACCTAGAAGCAAAGTTCGCAAAGAGATTTTGTATCAACCTATCTAGCGAACAAAAAATCAAAGCTTTGTACTTTGCCTACTCACCATTATCCATTTATTTTTTACCCAAATCCAAGTTTGCATAACATGCAATTTCAAACTAAAATTTGTACCGCTTACATTACCTTCAAACAAACCATTGCTTATAACAACAGCCCATTTTTTTGTAAAGTTTACATTAGTAACACTTGCTTCAATTTTCTTGTATTGTAGTTTACCGCTATTCATATCGGCAAATACATCACTAAAATTTTGCACCCAACCATTGCTGTGCCCAAAACTTAATTTAGGATGCAACAGTTGTTTTAAAACAATTGAATCTTTTGCTACTAACGCCTCATTTAATTTTATAACTTGCTGTTTTAGTAAACTGGTATCTTGAGCAGTTACAAAATTTGATACTAAACAAAGAACTA
>JBMLOR010000020.1:1707-3507 GCA_049242865.1 Chitinophagaceae bacterium
TTTTTTCTGCACTCCTCTACAATTGCATCTACTCTTTCTTTAGTTAAATGCTCTCTGTATGTTTTACCCATTTGCATCATGGGTGCATAGCCACAAGCACCTAAACATTCCACTGTTTTTAAAGTAAACAAACCATCTTTAGTAGTTTCTCCAACTTTAATATCTAATTTCTCTTTTATATAATCAATAATATTGTCACTGCCTTTAGCCATGCATGGTCCAGTTTGGCAAACCTCGAACAAATATTTGCCAACAGGTTTTAAGTTGTACATGCTATAAAAAGTAGCTACTTCGTACACCTCAATTGGGTCTATTTGCAAAAGTTCTGCTACATAATCCATAGTATCACTGCTCAACCAACCACCAAAACTATCTTGAGCTAAATGTAATACAGGCAGCAAGGCACTTTTTTGTTTACCTTGAGGATAACGGGCTACTAGCCTGTTAAATTCTGCCATTTGTGTATCGTTAAATTTCACTACCCTTTATTTTAAATTTTATATTTTGAATTTTAAATGAAAAAGACATTCAAAATTTATAATTCAACATTCATCATTATTCTTAGGCATCCAACTCCCCTGCTATTAAATTTAAACTACTCATGGTAATAATAGCATCACTCAACATAGCGTTTTTAGTAAGCTCACTATAGGCTTGATAATAAATAAAACATGGACGTCTAAAATGTAAACGATAAGGTGTTCTTCCTCCATCGCTAATCATATAAAATCCTAACTCTCCATTTGCACCTTCAACACTATGGTAAACTTCGCCTTTTGGAATAGCAGTTTCGCCCATAATAATTTTGAAATGCCAAATCAAAGCTTCCATTTTAGTGTACACATCTTCTTTTTTAGGAAGATAATATTCTGGCACATTTGCATGATAAACTTCAGCATCGGCACCTTTAAACTCTTGTACTTTTTTATAAGCCTGATTGATGATAGATAATGACTGCCAAACCTCCTCACCTCTTACCAAAAATCTATCATAATTATCACCGGTAGAACCAATTGGTACAGTGAATTCAAAATCTTGATAACTACAATATGGTGTGTGCACACGAACATCGTAATCTACACCTGTAGCCCTTAAGTTTGGACCTGTAAAACCATAGTTTAATGCCCTTTCTGCAGTTATGGCTCCAGAACCTTTGGTTCTGTCCATAAAAATTCTATTACGCTTAAATAAGTTTTCAAATTCTTTCCAAACTTTCGGAAACTCATGTAAAAATTTCTCTAGTTTATCGAAGGCTTTTGCGTTAAAGTTTCTTTCAAAACCTCCAACTCTACCAATATTAGTAGTTAAACGGCTGCCACAAATTTCTTCATAAATTTCATACACAGCCTCACGATACTGCATAACATACAAAAAACCAGTGTAAGCACCTGTATCAACCCCAACAATTGAATTACAGATTAAATGGTCGGTAATTCTTGCCAATTCCATGATGATGATTCTTAAATAATCAACACGTTTTGGTGTTTGAATTCCTAATAATTTTTCACAGGTCATGTGCCAACCCATATTGTTAATTGGGCTACTACAATAATTTAACCTATCTGTAATGGGCGTAATTTGATACAGTGGGCGACGTTCTGCCAATTTTTCAAAAGCTCTATGAATGTAACCAACTGTTTGCTCAGCACTAACAATTCTTTCGCCATCTAACTCAATAATGTTTTGAAAAACACCATGTGTTGCAGGATGGGTTGGCCCTAGATTTAGGGTGGTAGTTTGTTTACCAATTGAACCTTCTGGCAGTTTTATATTATGATATGCTACGTCTGACATGTATTA
>JBMLOR010000020.1:3607-9319 GCA_049242865.1 Chitinophagaceae bacterium
TCTACCAAACATTTCATCATCCTTATCAATTCTTGTTTGATCTTCTAACGGATATTGCTTTCTTAATGGGAAATAATCCATTTCATCAACATTCAATATTCTTTTTAAATTTGGATGACCAACAAAGTTTACTCCAAAAAAATCGTACGTTTCTCTTTCCATCCAATTCGCACTGCTATATAAAGCGGTAGCCGTAAAAACTTCTGTTTTTTCGGCATCTGTAAACACTTTAAATCTTAATCTAAAGTTGTTGGTAAGGCTATGTAAATGATACACCACAGCAATTTCTTCACCTATTTTTTCAGGATAATGAACAGCACAAATGTCAGTTAAAAACTGCACTTGTAAATCAGCATCATCGTACAAAAATTGCATTACTTTTAAGTTCAAGTCTTTGGGAGCTGTGAATGTGAGCATGCCATATTCTTGACTCCATTCGGTTAACACATCACCGAATTTCTCTTGCAATTTTTGTTGTACTATTTCGTTTGTTAAACCCATAATTCGTTAATTCGACAATTTGATAATTCGACAATTATTGGCACATTGGCTAATTGACGAATTGTTTAATTACTCTATTCCGTAACTGTTCATCAACTCTTTATATTTTTCGCTTCCTCTTCTTCTTAAACTTTCGTTGTGCACTAAATCTTGAATTCTCATCACACCGTCAATAATAGCTTCTGGGCGAGGAGGACAACCTGGCACATAAACATCCACAGGAATTACTTGATCAATACCTTGTAACACACTGTAAGTATCAAAAATGCCACCACTGCTTGCACAAGCACCAACTGCAATAACCCAACGGGGCTCTGCCATTTGCAAATAAACCTGACGCAAAACGGGTCCCATTTTTTTTGCAATAGTTCCCATAACCATTAGCAAATCGCACTGTCGTGGACTAAAACCTACCCTTTCGCTACCAAAACGAGCTAAATCGTAGTGGCTGCCCATTGTTGCCATAAATTCAATTCCACAGCAACTTGTAGCAAAAGGCAAAGGCCAAATACTATTTTTACGAGCCAACCCAATAACTTTATCAAATTTAGCGGTCATAAAGCCTTCACCAGAATACATTTCTGGTGCTTCGGCAACCATAATACTATCGGTAAGTTTTGCTTCTTTTGGAGTGATATTAAAACGTACTGGTCTCATTTTTAAATTTTACAATTAAACAATTTGACAATTCGACAATTTAATTGGCACATTGGCTAATTATCGAATTGGCTAACTAATCTTCCCACTGCAATGCCCCTTTTTTGATGATGTAAGTAAATCCTACTATAAAAAAACCTACAAACATGAGTACTGCTAAAAAACCATTCCAACCAAGTTCTTTAAAATTTACAGCATAAGGATAAAAGAAAATAACCTCCACATCAAACAAAACAAATAAAATGGCCACTAAAAAATATTTGATAGCCATAGGTTGCCTTGCTTCTCCATGATGATCAATACCACTTGCAAATGTTTCTAATTTGTCTTTGGTTTTTCTTTTAGGGCCTGCTATTGCACTTAAAGCTAACATGGTTGCTACAAATCCAACAGCAAAAACTAATTGAATAGCTATAGGCATGTAGTCTGTGGCGTTTCCTTGATTAATTTGTAAAATGTTGAAAATGGATAAAATCATTTTTTTTTATTGCTGGGCAAATATAAAGTTACTGTTTAAAAAATTGCAACATAAATACAACAAACTGTAAAAGGTTTTTGTTTGCGACTAAAAAAATAAAAAAGGCTGCCATGTAGGCAGCCTTTTTTATTTGAATTAAATTTAAACTACAATTTTGTTAAATTGAATTTTGTAGTTGCAAAATTTACATTTATTTTATAGTTACCTGCAACACTAGGTGCTCTTAAGTCGCTACCGCCTGCTTTAAAACTATCACTTAGTGGGTCGTTTGAACCATTAGAACTTCCTACACCTCCATATTTTTCTGACCAACTTCCATTAACTGGCAAAAACAAGTACATGCCATTTGCCTGATTAAGATTTAAAGATGCAATTTCAAACTCGCAACTGTTTAATCTTGTAAACTGTTGACTTGGTACTGGTACTGGGTTACTCCAACTTCCTGGAGTTGCACCACCAACTATAAATAAGTTGTTAGGCAATGTTGGACCTGTGTAAGGCACACAAGTGAATTTACCAGTTTGAAATTCGAGCGTAATTAAATACATTCCTGTAGCTGCTGGAGCAACGAAATTGTCGTTTAAATTAAATCCAAAATCGCCACCTGCACTTACACCAGCTAAAAACTTATTTGCTATAGAAAACTTATTTGCCCAACTTCCTTTAACTGGTAAAATTAAATATTCACCTCCACCAGTAAGTCTAAATATACCTTGCCACATAGTTTCTGTTGTACGAGTAAATTCCTCGGCTGGGTTTACTGTGGCAGAATTCGTCCAATCAAATTCGGTACCTCCACCAACAATAAATAATTTATTGCTAGTTGGTAAAGCAATTTTTGGAGGTACTTTATAAGGTGTTGCACTTATACGTAATACATTAGAGATTTTTTGATCGTTATTATTACCGTAAGATGCAATTACTCTTATTTCAACTGAATAACTTACGTTGAAAGCAAAGCCAAATCCTAACAAAATGTTATTAAATTCTTTACCTGTAAAGCCAGTTGTTAATACAGCATTAACTGTACGAGAAACTGCTTTAGTAAAGTTTCTTCCTGCAGAATCAATTTGAACTACAAATTTTTGATTTGTAGCAACAGTTGAAAATTTAGGATCGCTCCAATTAAGGGTTAAAGCAACATTGTTGCTATCTGCAGGTGCTGTTGTAACTGCAGTTTTATTAGCACTTAAAGTAACATCACCACCTGTTGAATAAACTGGTAGGTCTTCTACTTTTGTGCAAGATGCAAACAGTGCAATAGCTGCTGTAAGCATCACTAAAAATTTATTTATTTTTTTCATTTTTAATTTTTAAAAAGTTTAATACTACAGTTTAGTGAATGTAAATCTTCCTCTTTGGAAATCAACAGTAATTTTATAACTTCCACTTACAGCAGGTGCAAGCATATCGCCTCCACCTCTTCTTAGATTATCAGTGTTTACATTGTTGGCATTATTTGGTCCATCAAATCCGTATTTATCACTCCAACTACCATTAACTGGTAAGAACAATAAAGAACCACCACCAATAATATTTACTGTTAATTCATACAACGTAGGAGAAACTTGGGTAAATTTTTGACTTGGGACTGGAACTGGATTTGACCATCCACCTGGAGAAGCATTACCAACTAAATATAATTCACCAGAAGTTGGTGGATCTACTTTTGGAGGAATTGCAAAAGGTGTAATAGTAAACCTCATTGAATTGCTAATAAGTTGAGGTATTGATGTGTTATTAACAAGGTTAGAGATTACTCTAACTTCTAAAGTATAAGCTTTTAGAGGCGTTAACAACATGTTATTTAGTAAAATGTCGTTTAATTCTCCTTGTGTGATTACTCTTGATAAATCTTTGCTCACAGATAATTGACGACGATTAGCTGATGTAAAATTTGCACCAGCAGTATCAATTTCAATGGTATAGGCTACGTCTTGTGAACTTACGCCAGTAGTAAATGAATATTTTGGATTAGTCCACATAAAAGTTATAGCCTCATTATCCCTATTAACAAAAGCCATTGGGATTGTACTATTTGCTGCTCTATTAGCACTCAAGGTTGGAGCAGTTCCTCCTTCGAAAACGATTTGATTGTCATCTTTTTTACAGCTTTGAAACATAGTTGCTGCAACAAGAAGTAACAATGCAATTTTTGATAAATATTTCATAATAGAAAATTTTTAAAATTAATAACCAGTATTTTGTTTTAAATTAGAGTTAACAGCTAAGTCTTTTGCTGGTAAAGGGAAAAGTCTTCTAAAAGATGCAACACCAGTACCATCTTTTACACCACCTTTCCAAGGCCATAAATAATTGTTATCCGTAAATCTTCCATAACGAATTAGGTCTGTTCTTCTATGACCTTCCCAGAATAACTCTCTTGCTCTTTCGTCTAACACATAATCTAGTGTCATATCAATTGCAGCAATATTGCCTGCAACACTACCATAAGCTCTAGTACGTAATAAATTACAATAGTTTAAAGCTGTTGCAGCATCGCCACCACTAGCTCCTCTTAAATGTGCTTCAACATAAATAAGATACATTTCAGCAGTTCTGAATAATGGCATATCAATATCTACCCAAACTAAGCTTTTTCCATTGGCACCAGCTTTTGTTTTATTTCTAAATTTAGTTACTGCATAACCATCTGTAAATTTAGTAAGGTCGTTAATTTCTAAACTTTGGCCTGGAGTATGGAACATTGCACGCCTATCGCTATTAAATGTTAATGTTACATATTTGTCGATAATAGCTTTGGTTGTACGTAATCCAAACCATCCACCATCAACACCAAAATCTGCAGCATTCATATTGCCTCCAATTGGAGCATGTGTTAAGAAAGTTGTACCACCCCAGTTTTGAGTAAGTAAACCATCATAATTTATAGTGAAGATATTTTCTGTTGTGTTGGTATGATTATCAGCTAACATTAATTGGCGAGGGTCGCTAATTAAAGAATAACCAGCATCAATAACTCTTTTTGCATAAGTTAATGCATCTGTATTTCTTTGAGTACCTGTATAAACTTGTGCATTTAAATATAATCTTGCTAATAAACTTTGAACTGCACCTCTATCTGCACGGCCATATTCATTTGCTCTATGTGCAACCATTCCAGCTTCTATTGCTTTTAACTCCCCTTCAATCCAAGAAAATAAGGCACTTCTTTGAATTTGAGTAGGAATTGTAGTAACCGGTTGAGCATCTGTAATAAATGGAGGATTTCCAAACAAATCCATTAATACCCAATATTGATATGCTCTAATAAATCTTGCTTCCAAAGCATATTTTGCAATAGCATCAGCATCAGTACCAGAAATGCCACGAGAAGCTACTTTGGCAGGAGCTGATTGACGAATAAATTCGTTTGCTACTGAAATTTGATACATGCTTCTGTAATATAAACCTTCTAACATTGGATTACTGCTAGCCCAATTCATGTTGTGAAAGTCTTGAATACCAGGGTCACCCCAAGCTACTACTGCTTCATCAGTGCTTAATTCTTGAGCTTTCCAATATAAACGGAAAAAATCTGAAGTACCTGGGTCGATTCCTGCAACATCACCACTTCCAGGACCATTACTTCCTGTAAGTGCAAATGCACCATAAACTTTTGCTAAGGCTTGTTTATAACCTTGTGGCGTTTGATAAACCTTTTCATCAGTTAAGTCGTTTGTTGGTTGCAAGTCTAATTTCTTAGTACATGCACTAAATGTTGCTATTGATATACAAACAACATACAGTTTTTTCAAAATATTATTTTTCATATTAATTTTTTTTTTCACTTAAAACTAAGTATAGTGATTTTATTTTTAGAAATCAAGATTTACACTAAATACAAAAACTCTTGGTCTTGTGTAAACATTATTATCAATACCACCAAACACTTCTGGGTCTAACCCTCTATATTTTGTAATGATAAATGCATTTTGTACATTAACTCCTAATCTTAAATTGGTATTATTTTTGAAAACGTCCCCTGCATTATAGCCAATGTTAATATTATCCATTCTTAAGAAAGAGGCATTTTGTATCCAATAATCACTCAAATAATAATTTGCACCATTACC
>JBMLOR010000021.1:0-2219 GCA_049242865.1 Chitinophagaceae bacterium
TCTTAATTCCTAATTAATTATCACTTGGATTTTAGTTTGTAAATCCTTTTGTATCAATCATTATACCTGGGCTCATGCTACTAGCCATACTTACACCTTTAAAATAAGTACCTTTTGCAGCGGCTGGTTTAATTTTGTTAATGGCACTAATTAACTCAGCACTATTTTCAGCAATTTTTTCTGGTGTAAAGCTTACTCTACCTATACTAGCATGTACTATTCCTGCTTTATCAACTTTAAAAGCGATTTTACCGCCTTTAACTTCGTTTACAGCAGCAGCTACATCGTTAGTAACAGTTCCTGTTTTAGGGTTTGGCATTAAGTTACGAGGACCTAATACTTTACCTAATTTACCAATTTTAGGCATTACAGCTGGAGTAGCAACAATAACGTCGATATCTACCCAACCACCTTCAATTTTAGTAATAAACTCATCTAAACCTACATAATCAGCTCCTGCAGCTTTTGCATCAGCTTCTTTATCTGGAGTACATAAAACTAAAACACGTTTAGTTTTACCTGTACCGTGAGGTAATGTTACAGTACCACGAACTTGTTGGTCTGCTTTTCTTGGATCAACGCCAAGACGGATATGTAAATCTACACTTGCATCAAACTTTGTGCAGTTGATTTCTTTTACTAGTTTGCTTGCTTCTTTTAAGGTATAAGCTTTGTTGGCATCTACCTTAGGATTAGCAACTTTTCTTTTTTTAGTTAAAGCCATTTTAATTTCTAATTTTTAAGGTGATGAATTAATTTTCCCAAGGTGCTTTACCTTCTACAGTTAAACCCATGCTACGTGCAGTACCTGCTACCATTTTCATGGCACTTTCTTTAGTAAAGCAATTCATATCTGGCATTTTATCTAAAGCAATTGCTTCGATTTGAGCCCAGTTTACTTTACCAACTTTTGCACGATTACTTTCTTTACTACCTTTTTGAATTTTTGCAGCTTCCATAAGTTGAATTGGAGCTGGAGCAGTTTTAATAACAAAGTCGAAAGACTTGTCTGTATAAACTGTGATTAAAACAGGTACTACTTTACCCATTTTATCTTGAGTTCTTGCATTGAATTGCTTACAGAACTCCATAATGTTTACACCCTTACTACCAAGGGCTGGACCTATTGGAGGTGCAGGGTTAGCTTGACCG
The DNA here is from genome assembly GCA_049242865.1 of Chitinophagaceae bacterium. Classification (GTDB taxonomy): domain Bacteria; phylum Bacteroidota; class Bacteroidia; order Chitinophagales; family Chitinophagaceae; genus CAIVPM01. The sequence goes on from JBMLOR010000021.1 coordinate 1,153, forward strand.
CCTTTTGCCTGCAACTTCACATAGCCACTAATTTCTTTTGCCATGTTTTACGATTTAATTGGTGATAACGCAATTTATTTACGACTTACGATCTCTGATTTACGATTTAAAATCGTACTTCATACATCGTCAATCAAAAATTGGAATTGCTCCCAAGTTCCATCTTTTTGGAAGAACTTTATTTTTTGGGACTGCAAATGTAGTAGCATACATCAACGTAACAAAAAAAATGTTTAAAATCCACTAAATATTAAAGTAGCTAGTATTAGGCAACTCAAGTTTAATAACTCAAAATATTTCATATTACAAAAAATAATATATTAAATTTTCTTTAATAATATTTTGAAAATGAGTTAATTTAACGATTGAAAAATATTTTTTCCCTTTCTTTGTAAAAAATTATTCATCATGTCATTACGTTTTAAAGCAATTTCAGACCTCACATCGTCTCCAAAGACAATTGAGTTTTCTGATAACACAAAGATTACGGCCATATTTGGCGAAAATGTTTTTAGCACCAAAAAAGCAAGAGAGTTTTTAAGCGACGAAGCTTATAAAAGCTTAATTGGCAGCATTAAAGGTGGAAAAAAAATAGACCGTTCTGTTGCTAATCAAATTGCAAATGGCATTCGTAGTTGGGCCGAAGCTAAAGGTGTTACCCATTTTACACACTGGTTTCAACCATTAACAGGCACTACTGCAGAAAAACATGATAGCTTTTTTACCTTAAAAAGCGACGGCACTGCTATTGAAGAATTTGATGGTGCTGCTTTAATACAACAAGAACCAGATGCTAGTAGTTTTCCTAGTGGAGGCTTACGTGCAACTTTTGAAGCTCGTGGTTATACAGCTTGGGATCCATCTTCTCCACCATTTATAATGGAAGTTGGTGCAGGCAAAACTTTGTGTATTCCTACCATATTTATTTCTTATACAGGTGAAAGTTTAGATTATAAAGCACCACTACTTAAAGCTTTAGAAGCTTTAAATTCTGCTGCTGTAGATGTTTGCCATTATTTCGATAAAAATGTAACTAAAGTAACTTCAACTTTAGGATGGGAGCAAGA
>JBMLOR010000022.1:0-2226 GCA_049242865.1 Chitinophagaceae bacterium
ACTAAAGCATCTATCATATACAAAGCTGGAGCTTCTCTTATATCATCTGTGTTTGGTTTAAACGCCAAACCCCATAAAGCAAAATGCTTACCTTGCAGATTGCCATTGAAAAATGCACTAATTTTTGGAATTAAATGTAATTTTTGCCTCTCATTAATTTCCTCAACAGCTTCTAAGATTTTAAAATCATAGTTTACTTCTTTAGCACTTTTTACTAATGCCTGCACATCTTTAGGAAAACAACTTCCACCATATCCCACACCAGGGAACAGAAATCTTTTACCAATTCTTTCATCGCTACCAATACCAATTCTAACTTGGTCTACATCTGCCCCAAGAAGTTCACACAAATTGGCAATTTCGTTCATAAAGGTAATCTTAGTGGCCAAAAAAGAATTGGCAGCATACTTTGTAAGCTCTGCACTTTTTTCGTCCATAAAGTAAATAGGATTTCCTTGGCGAACATAAGGCTCATAAAGCTCTTTCATTAAATTTTTAGCACGTTCACTTGTAGCTCCTATAACAACTCTATCAGGCTTCATAAAATCGTCAACTGCTACTCCTTCTCTTAAAAATTCAGGATTACTAACTACATCAAACTCCCCTTTGTAATTCTCTTCAATTGCAGCCTTTACTTTACCAGCAGTTCCAACTGGAACAGTACTTTTATTTACTATAACTTTATAATCAATTAATAAGTTACCTAAATCTTTTGCTACACCTAAAATATATTTTAAATCAGCACTTCCATCAGCTCCTGGAGGTGTGGGCAAAGCTAAAAAAATAACTTGAGCATCTTTTATTCCATCTGCCAAGGAAGTTGTAAATTGCAATCTGCCTTCTCTTACATTTCGCAAAAAAAGCTTTTCCAAACCAGGTTCATAAATGGTTATTTCACCATTCTGTAGTTTAGTAACTTTATTTATATCAATATCTACACAGACAACTTTGTTTCCTGTTTCTGCAAAGCAAGTGCCACTTACTAAGCCAACATATCCAGTACCTACTACAGCTATTTTCATTTCAATTTCCTGTCATTCTATTTTATTTAGAAGGACATTTTTTAATTTTGATTTATAAAAGACAATACTTCTTGAATAATATATTCTTGCTGATCATTTTGCATTTCAGTATGAATAGGCAGTGAAATTACTTTTGAAGTAAGGTCGTCTGTAATTTCCATTGCACTATATGATTCTCCCAAAGCGGTAAACATTTCTTGTTTATGTGCTGGAATTGGGTAATAAATCATACTTGGAATATTTTTCGATGCTAAATAAGTTTGTAAAGCATCTCTATTAACACCAATAACTTGCAATGTATATTGATGATAAACATGATTAGAATAAGAAGCCACAAATGGTGTTTTTATTTTAGGATGATCTCCAAAAGCCTTATTATATTTTTCAGCAACTGCTTGACGTGCAGCTGAATAATCATCCAAATGTTTTAATTTAACATCCAAAATAGCTGCCTGAATAGAATCTAATCTACTATTACAGCCTACAAGCTCATGCTTATATTTTTGTTGTTGACCGTGATTAGCTGCCATTTTTAATTTAAGTGCCAATGCATCATCATTTGTAAAAATAGCACCACCATCTCCATATGCCCCAAGATTTTTACTAGGATAAAAACTAGTACAACCAATAGTACCCATACTACCTGTTTTTGCCTTTGAACCATCACTAAAAGTATAGGTTGAACCAATTGCTTGGGCATTGTCTTCAATTACAAATAAATCATGTTTTTTGGCAATGGATAAAATTTCTTCCATTGGTGCAGCATGTCCATATAAATGAACTGGCACAATTGCTTTAGTTTTTGGAGTTATCAATTTTTCTACCGACTTTGGATCGATACAATAAGTTTGAGGATCAACTTCGGCAAAAACAACTTTTAACTTTAACAAGGCTACAACTTCACAAGTTGCGATATAAGTAAAACTGGGTGTAATAACTTCATCACCAGGCTGCAAGCCCAAAGCCATCATGGCAATTTGTAATGCATCTGTACCATTGGCACAAGTAATGCAATGCTTACTTCCATTATAAGTTGCTAAATTATTGGCAAAATCAGTTACTATCTTTCCACCAATGTAACTTGCACTATCTAATACTTGCTGAATACCTCTATCTACATCTTCTTTTATTTTAAGATACTGGGTTTTAGTATCTACCATTTGTATAGGCTGCATAAAAAATTTTAGTTGCAAATTTAAGTGAA
>JBMLOR010000023.1:0-11383 GCA_049242865.1 Chitinophagaceae bacterium
TAGCCCCATGCAGCTTACTCTTGAGCAAAAAAATATACTAGCCACAAATGGAGATTTAAAAATAAATGCTGTTGCTGGCAGTGGTAAAACTACTACTATCATTCAATTGGCAAGGCAACTGCCTACTAGCTCAAAAGTAATTTACATTGCTTTTAATAAAACTGTTAAAGAAGAAGCAGCTATTAAATTTGCAGCTTTGGGATTGCATCATGTTACTGTAGAAACTGCACACTCACTTGCTTATAAGCATATAGTTTTTTCTCAGGGCTACAAACTTAAAAGCAATGGATATAAACTACACGAACTTCCAGAAATATTAGAATTACAAAAAAATACCGAAAAGCATTTTGAGTTTATAATCGCTAATCATGTACTTAAAATGGCAAGTTTATTTTGTAACAGTGATAAACAAAAAGTGGAAGAACTCGATTATTTAGCAACTATCGATAATGAAAAAACTTTTCTTTTTGTACAAAGCTGTTTGCCATTTATAGTTCTACAAACGCGAAGATTTTTAGCGAAGATGAACAATAAAGAAATTGATGTAACGCATGATTTTTATTTAAAAAAATTTCAACTTGCTAATCCTATACTCCCTTACCAATTTATTTTGTTTGATGAAGCACAAGATGCAAGTGCAGCTATGCTTGATGTTGTTTTAAAACAGAATGCAACTAAAATTATTGTTGGTGATACGCATCAACAAATTTATAGTTGGCGACATGCAATAAACTCTTTGGAACACGTAAATTTTAAAACCCTGCATCTTACAAATAGTTTTAGATTTAATGATAATATTGCTGCATTGGCTAACGAAATTCTTGCTTATAAAAATTTGTTTAATGAAAAAAGTATCATTGAAAATGTTGTTGGCTTAGGTAAATCTGAAACAATAAAAACTAAAGCCACAATTGCTCGTACTAACATTGGCTTGCTTATGGAAGCTATTGATTATGTTACAAACAATAAAAAAATTAGCAAGATATATTTTGAAGGCAACATTAATAGTTATACGTATGCAGATGATGGTACAAGCTTGTACGATGTTTTGTATTTATTCAATAAACAACACAGCAAGATTAAAGATGGGCTCATAAAGTCGATGAAGGAATTTAAAGATTTAGAAGAGTATATTGATAATACAGACGATGTTCAGTTAGGAATGTTGGTAGAAATTATAAAAGAATATGAAACTGAAATTTTTGATATCTTAAAGTTGCTTAAAGAAAAACATGTGTCTTTAGCAGAAAAGGAAACTGCACAAATGATTTTTACAACAGTTCATAGATGTAAAGGATTGGAATATGATGAAGTACGTTTGGCAGAAGATTTTATAACAAAAGATAAAATTGACAAGCTAACGGAAAATTCACTCGACAGCTTGCAGCTGCTAAAGTTAAATGAAGAAATAAATTTGTTATATGTTGCTGTAACACGGGCAAAAGCTAAATTAAAAATCCCCTACAGTTTACTACCTCCAAATTTTCCAATTAAAGGAAACATTATAGGCATTAAGAAAAAGCCTGCTGAAAATATTGAAGATGGAAAATCAGCCAAAATTAATGTGCCACAAAAAAGTTCTAGTAAAAATTCCTACAAAAATGATTACCACAACTTCGAACAGGCATATAAACCTTGGTCAGATGAACTAGATGATGAACTTGCTAATTTATATTGTAAGAATATGAATGTTGAAAAAATTGCATCAAAAATGGGGCGAACTAAAGGTGCAATTTGGTCAAGGATTAAAAAACTGCAATTAGAAGATTTATATGGTTGATGTTAAATTCAAATGATAACTATCATAAAAAAAGCTGTCTTACTGACAGCTTTTTTTATGAATCAGTATCGCTTTTATTCAATAGTAAAACTTATTTTTTTGTTGCCCCACAATAAGGTAACTAAACCTTTTTCATCAATGGTAAAGGTCATTTTTTCGGTTACGGTTTCACTGAAATTTTCTTTAGTTTCAATTCTTAAAACATCGTCTTCTTGTTTATAATCGTATGCACCCCATTGTTTCCAAGTTTTATTGAAAATAATAGTCCAACCGTCTTTACCCATAATGCTAAAAAGGCCATATTTACCAGCAGGTAATTCTTTGCCATTTATTTTAATTGCTTTAGTAGTTTCAAATACAGTAGCTTCATTGGCACCTGTACGCCAAACTTCATCTAATTTAGGCTCAATATCTTTTCCTATTGTTCTTCCTTTTAAACTTGGTTGGCTATAATCAATAGTAATTTCAGACCCATTAGCTAATGTTTGTTTAACAATAGCTGGCGGGCTTGGGCGTTTGCTTTTGTCTTGCGATTTTGATTGTGTACAAATTAATAGAGCAAATACTAAGCTAAATAGTGCTGTTATTTTTTTCATTTCATTTTTAATTTAAGTGTAAAAAACAATATTAGTGTAAAAAAACATTAACTTGATTTAAGTTTTATTAGTGGTAATTAAATCTAATTTATTGTGTAAAGTTTGGATTTGGTTTAAAATTATCGTTTGCATTTTGCTTAAGCCAATCCATAAGTTTTTGTGTAAGTTTTTTAGAAATTACTGGGTTGGAAGCTGAAATATTATTTTTTTCTGATATATCTTTTTCAATGTTGTAAAGTTCAGCAGTTTTATCTTCATAAAAATAAATTAGTTTAAAATCACCTTCTCTTATCGCTGCTGCAGGCTTACCTCCTTGATTACTGTAATGAGGATAATGCCAAATTAAATTTCTGTTGTAATATGCTTTTGAATTAGCTAGTATTTTTAATAAGTCTATTCCATCTACATCATTACTTTTTTTATAGTTTTTATCAATGGTTTTGGCAATTGTAGGAAACACATCAATTGAATTTATTGGCGTTTCAATAGTAGTATTTGGTTTTGTTGTACTGCCCCATTTCATTATAAATGGAACTTTAATTCCACCTTCATACATCCATCCTTTACCGCCTCTTAATGGTAATAAAGATGTTGGGCTACCTTCTGCAGTTGATAAACCACCATTGTCTGATGTAAATATTATCAAAGTGTTTTCGTATAAGCCGTTTGCTTTTAAAGCGTCAATAATTCTACCAATGTTCCAATCCATATTTTCAATCATGGCGGCATAAGCAGGATTGTCTTGTATTAATCTAGTTTTCCAGCTTTTTTCAAATGTCATCCATGCTTCATTTTTATTAAATCTTTTATCATCGCTAATGTTGAGTTGTTGTTGCTTGAGTTTGTATTTTTCAATCAACTTTTTAGGTGCTTGTAATGGATTGTGAACAGCATACATGGAGTGAAACATCACAAAAGGTTTGTTTTTATTGTTGCTAATAAAATCAATACACTCGTTTGTAAGTCTATCAGTTAAGTATTCACCTTGTGGCCCATCAGTTAACATGGGGTTTTTGTAAGGTGTAAAAAAGCCACCTGTAGTGTCATTGATTTTGCCTTTAGGGCTGCCAGCTGTAAATGCACCCTTGTTTATATTAAATCCTTGATGTTGTGGCCAGTATTTTTCTTCTTCACCCAAATGCCATTTGCCAGCAATAAATGTGTTATATCCTTTAGTTAAAGCAAATTCTGCAAAAGTGGTTTCGCTAAGTTTTAATTCGTAGCTAGTTTCTGCCGATATTAATTTTTCATAAGGTTTGGCTATGCCTTTAGCTTGTCGTCCAACTATCCAATCTGTAACACCTGTTTTTGTTGGATATTTTCCTGTTAGCAATGCAGCTCTTGTAGGGCTACAAACTGGGCTAGCAGCATAGGCATTATTAAATTTTACACCATCTTTTGCAAGTGCATCTAAATTCGGAGTTTCATAAAAACTGCTACCATAACAGCCCAAATCTTTATAACCCAAATCATCTGCAAGAATGATTAAAATATTAGTTTTTTTGGGCTTGGTTTGTGCATTTGTTGCCTGTGAAAAGGCTAATAAAAATAAAAGGGAGATGTGTATAATGTGATATTGCCTTTTCATTTAAGAGTTTGCTTTTTTAAAAGAAATTATTGGAGAACTTATTTTGAGTCGAGATGACAAGATTCGAACTTGCGACCCCACGCCCCCCAGACGTGTACACTACCTGGCTGTGCTACATCTCGAAATTAATTTTTAAGATTGAACAAATATAAAATTTTGAAACAATTTTTGCATTTATATTGCACTAAATTTTCTTATAATGAAAATATTGCTTAAGCAAGTTTTTGTAGCCTCTAAAACTTCTTCTCATGCAAATAAAATTGTTGACATTTTAATAGAAAATGGCATTATTACCTCCATCGAAAACAACATTACCCATACACAAAATATTACTGTAATCAACTGTAATAATTGTAGTGTTACAAATGGTTTTGTAGATGTATTTTGCCAAGTTGGTGAGCCAGGATTTGAAGCTAAAGAAACCTTAGAAACGCTTGCAGATGCTGCTTTTGCTGGCGGTTTTACTACAGTTTTTGCAATGCCAAATACACACCCTATAGTTGATAACAAATCTTTAGTTGGTTTCATTCAATCACAAAATAAAAAACTTCCTTCACAAATACTTCCACTAGGAAGTATTACACAAAAAACGGAAGGTAAATTACTTGCCGAAATGTATGACATGCACCAGGCAGGTGCAGTTGGTTTTTCAGATGGATTAGTACCTGTTCAAACGGCTGGTGTAATGCTAAAGGCTTTACAATACATTAAAGCTTTTGATGGCATTGCTATACAAGTGCCAATAGACAAAAGTATAGGTGCTAAAGGAGTAATGAATGAAGGTATAACTAGTGTGCAACTTGGTTTACAAGGAATACCATCGATTGGCGAAGAGTTGTTGCTAAAAAGGGATATTGATTTGTTAGAGTATACCAATAGTAAACTACATGTAACTGGTGTAAGTACAAAAGCTGCTGTTAATTTAATTGCAGCTGCTAAACAAAAAGGGTTACAAATTACTTGTAGCTGTACGCCTTTGCATTTACTTTTTTGCGAAGATGATCTTGAACATTACAATACCAATTTAAAGCTTAATCCACCATTAAGAACTAAAGCAGATAAAGAGGCTTTGCAACAAGCACTCATGGATGGGGTGATTGATTGTATTGCTAGTCATCATATTCCAGAAATAAAAGACAATAAAATTTGTGATTTTATAGAAGCTGCTTTTGGATCTATCAATATTCAAACAGTATTTAGTACATTGATTACAGCCATGCCTAATATTAGTGCTAGTATTCTCGCCAATGTTTTAGTAGAAAATGCTGCTTCTATTTTTAAGTTAAATCTTCCTGCAATTGAAGTTGGCAATCCAAGTAATTTAACTGTTTTTAATACTACAGATTCTTGGCATTATTCAGCTGAAAATAACAAAAGTAAATCAGTAAATTCTCCTTTGTTAAATAGTACATTAAAAGGTAAAATTGTAGCTTGTATTAATAACCACCAAGTATTCATTCATTAATAAAAATTTATGCAAATTGCAACTTCACACATTCATAAAGGTATATTGTTAGCTTTATTTATATTGTTTTATAAGGCAATATTACTTGCTACAAGCAACTATTATAATGATAATTTTTTGTATATAGGATGGGTGTTAATTGTACTTGGCATAGCAGTAAGCTTGTATTTTTTTCAAAAATTGCAAGAAACTAAATTAATGTTTAATGGCCTGCTATCTCATGGATTAAAAACAAGTGCTGTGCTAGCTTGTATAAGTTTTATAGGAATGCTGTTGTTTGTTTATGTAATTTTTCCAAACATGCCAGAAGCTGCTGTTATGAATTATGCAAAAAATAGTCAGTCTACCATAAGTAAAGAAAGTTATAAGCCAGAAGATTTTGAGAGAGCAAAAAAAGTAATGGCACTAACTATTACAGCGGGTTCACTAATGGGTAATTTAATTTTAGGTTTTTTGGGCAGTTTAATTGGTGCAATTTTATTTGGAAAAAAACAATAATCTTTCCGTACTTAACACTTTACAATTACTTTTGAAAAATATATGATAGATATAAGTATAGTGATTCCATTGTTTAATGAAGCTGAAAGCTTACCTGAGTTGAGTGCTTGGATCGATAAAGTAATGCTTGCCAACAACTTTTCGTATGAGGTTGTGTTTGTTGATGATGGAAGCGTTGATGAAAGTTGGGAGATAATAAAAAATATTCAATCGAAAAATAATAATTATAAAGGCATAAAATTTCAACGCAATTATGGTAAAAGTGCTGCTTTAAACGAAGGTTTTAAGCTAGCCACAGGTAAGGTTGTTTTTACAATGGATGCAGATTTACAAGACAGCCCTAATGAGTTGCCTGAAATGTATAAAATGATTGTTGACGAAAACTATGATATTGTAAGTGGTTGGAAGAAAAAACGTTACGATAATGCTTTAACAAAAAACTTGCCTAGTAAATTGTTTAATGCTGCTGCAAGATGGAGTAGTGGAATTTATTTACACGATTTTAACTGTGGCCTAAAAGCTTATAAAAGTAAGGTAGTTAAAAGTATAGAAGTTTTTGGTGAAATGCACCGTTATATCCCTGTAATTGCAAAATGGGCAGGCTTCAGGAAAATAGGAGAAAAAGTTGTAGAGCATAGAGCAAGAAAATATGGTACAACAAAATTTGGATGGGAACGTTTTGTAAATGGCTTTTTAGATTTAGCCACCATAAGTTTTGTAAGTAAATTTGGTAAAAGACCCATGCATTTTTTTGGATTGTATGGTACTTTAGCATTTATGGTAGGATTTGCTATGATTGCCTATAATGTAGTTATGAAAATATTGGAAGGTGAAAACTATGGGGTAACCAACAAACCTACTTTTTATATAGCATTAACAGTAATGATTATTGGGGTACAATTATTTTTGGCAGGTTTTGTTGCCGAATTAATTGGAAGAAATTCACAAGAAAGAAACAACTATTTAATTGAAGAAGTAATTTGATAAAATTATTTGCAACTAAATTGTTAAAATATTTGTCATGATGAAAAATATTTTTTTGTAAATTGTAAATTGTGGGCTCAATAAGGTTCAATATGAAAATTAGAAAACAACTATAAGTACATGAAAAAAAATTTAACCATATTTATACTATGTTTTATTACAAGCGTTGTGCAAGCACAAGACCCTCACTTTTCACAATTTTTTGCATCACCTTTAACTTTAAATCCTGCATTTACAGGAAAGTTTAATGGCAATTATCGAGTGGCAGCTAACCATAGAAATCAATGGCCAACTATAAATAATGCTTTTATTACAACTACTGCAAGTTTAGATTTACATATTATGCAACGTAATATTAGTAGTAATGATATGTGGGGTGTGGGTTTTATGGGTATGAGTGATAATAGTGCAGGCAGTGCTGTAAAGCAAAATTATTTTTCGTTTTCAACTGCATATCATAAAGGGTTAGATGAAGATGGAGCACACCAATTAGGATTTGGCGTTCAGGCCACTTACGCCAATATGTTTATAAACACAGCAGGCTTAAAGTTTGAAGACCAATTAACTGCAACAGGATTTACAGGAATAAGTAGTGAAATTTTTAATAATGCAACACTACAAAATAATTATATTGATGTAAATGCTGGCTTGCTTTATAATGGTAGTACTAGCGAAAGAAATAATTTTTATGCAGGCATTAGTGTATATCATATCAACAGGCCACAACAACAATTTACAGGAGCATTATTTAATTTAAACCCAAGAGCAACTTTTCATGCAGGTGGTTATTTTCCATTAGGAGAAGCAACAACTTTGCATTTTAGTGGTTTGCACAGTACACAAGGTAATGCAAATGAAACTGTAATGGGTGGGGCTGTACAAATAACTCCTAGTCCATTAAATTACAATCCATTTAGTTTATACGTTGGCAGTTGGATTAGATTTAAAGATGCCATTATTCCATACGTTGGTATAGAGTACAATAATTTTAGACTTGGTATGACTTATGATGTTAACACATCATCCTTAAAAACAGCATCACAACGAATGGGTGGTTTTGAAGTTTCATTAATATTTACTAATCAACCAAATACCGAAAAACCAATCAATTGCCCTAAGTTTTAACTGATTCAAAGATTAGTTTTACATTTGAAACAAATTAAAAATTTATTGATGATTAAGGAATCTGCTGTTACAATGGAAAAAGCATCAAGCACTTTTAAACGAATAATGATAAAGGTGTTGATAATACTTTTACTCGTTGCCATGATATTTGTGTACTGGCAATATTATAATGTTTATAGCGAGGGTGAGCGAACAGGAGTACTTTATAAGTTTTCAAAAAAAGGCAACCTTTTTAAAACTTATGAAGGTGAAATGATGATTGGAAATATTTCTGGGGGAAGCACAGGTTTGGTAAACGAAAAATTTTACTTTTCAGTAAAAGATAAAACCATTGCCGATACTTTAATGAAAATACAAGGTCAAAGAGTAAGTTTACAATACAAACAGTATCGTAAGCCTTTATTTTGGAATGGCGATAGTGAATATTTTGTAATAGGATACTCTAAAGTGAATAATTAGAGCTTGCTTAAGAGAAAAATTTAATGTAATAAAGCATTATAAAACATTACAATCTATGTTTTAAAATAGGAATCATTTCATTTTTCCAGCTTTCAAAATTATTGTTCAAAATTTGCTCTCTAGCTTTTGTAACTAGCCATAAATAAAAACTTAGATTGTGAATACTTGCAATTTGTAAAGCCAAAATTTCGTTGGCAATAAATAAATGTCTTACATACGCTTTAGAATAATAATTACTAGTTGCACAATTAATTCCATCATCTAAAACTGAAAAATCTGTAGCCCATTTTTTATTTCTGATGTTTATTATACCCTTACTAGTAAACAACATTCCATTTCTTCCATTCCTTGTGGGCATTACACAATCAAACATATCAACGCCTAAAGCAATATTTTCAAGAATATTCCAAGGAGTGCCAACACCCATTAAATAACGAGGTTTATCATTAGGTAAAATATCGCAACAAAGCTCGGCAAACTCATACATTTGCTCTTCGGGCTCGCCAACACTTAATCCTCCAATAGCATTTCCTACACAGTTTTTGCTTGCAATGTATTGTGCACTTGCAGTTCTTAAATCTTTATAAGTGCTACCCTGTACAATCGGAAACAAATTTTGTGTGTATCCATACTTATCAGGAGTATTTGCTAATTGTTTTACACATCTATCAAGCCAACGATGTGTAAGTTCCATACTTTTTTTAGCATAATCATATTCACTAGGGTAGGGAGGGCATTCATCAAAAGCCATAATAATATCAGCTCCAATGCTACGTTCAATATCCATCACTTTTTCAGGTGTAAAAAGGTGTTTACTTCCATCAATATGGCTTTGAAACAAAACTCCTTCTTCAGTAATTTTTCTATTAGCAGCCAAACTAAAAACTTGGTATCCACCACTGTCTGTTAAAATGGGTTTGTGCCAACCATTAAATTGATGTAATCCGCCGGCAGCTTCTAACACATCTGTGCCAGGGCGTAAATACAAGTGATAAGTGTTGCCTAAAATAATTTGAGCATTCACTTCGTTGTGCAATTGTTGCTGTGTTACAGCTTTTACACTACCAACTGTACCTACAGGCATAAAAATTGGGGTAAGAATTTCACCATGGTCGGTTGTAATTTTTCCTGCTCTAGCTTTAGAATTTGTAGACGTATGTTGTAGTTGAAATTGCAATGCAGCCATGCTGCAAATGTAGATACTAGAGGCGTTTTAATTACACTAATTTAATAATTTAAATTTAGGGTAGTATGGGTTTAGAATATATTTTTCTGAATTTTAAAAATAGATTTCTTGTGATACAATTGCTATCTATAAACAATGCAATTACTATTGATTTGTTAGTATAAGGATTATATGGTTTTGAAGGATGAAGCTGTTTTGCAAATACTTTAAACTGTGTGATTAAATACTTTATAGTGATACTTTTATCTCTTTGTGAAATAGGTGTTTTAAGCAGTTTATGACACATGCTTTGGCAATTGCTATCTAAATAAATTTTACTATATTTTTCAATTTCCTTTTGTGTAGTAGCATCTTGTTGTTGTGTTTGTATTAAGAAATTTACAAACACTTCAAATGCTTTCAATTTTGTGATAATACTACTTGTAGTAGTGGTACTTTGATGCAATCTAAATGAAAAACAATTTTCAGTAGAAATAGCTTCATATCCTAGTTTGGTAAAATTGTACCAAAGTTCAAAATCAGCATACAATAAATTAGGATATCTAACAGGAATGCCACCTAAACGATCATAGAGTTCGCTTTTAAAAACATAGCCTGTACCCATGCTGTCAATTTTATTGCTTAAAAATAATTCTAAAAATTGATGCTTGTTTATAGATGTTGGCATTGGTTTGCAGGCCTTAATTATATCTCCATCTTTATCAATAAAATTAAAGTGGGTATGAAATAAAGTTGCAGAAGGGTGTTGAAGTATAAGTTGATTGATTTCGTGTAAAAAATTGGGTGCTAAAATATCGTCGTGCCCTATTAAAGTTGTAAATTCATTTTTTTGTATCTCTAAAGCTCTAGCCCAATTTTCGTTGATGTTTAAGTTGTTTTGTTGTGTATAAATTTTTATGCGAGTATCGTTTAAACTTTGCAAATATTCAACTGTATTGTCGCTACTGTTATTATCTAAAATTTTAAGATTAAAATGAGGATAGCTTTGAGCCAAAATGCTTTGTACACAAACCTTTAAATATTCTCCTCCATTGCGAACAGGCAGTATAATACTAAATTTATTAATCATTTGAAATTACCCCAAGCCAACAAAGAAAGTTGTTTTTTTTGAGTTTCATTGGCATTTTTATAGAGTTCAGTTTGGTTATCGGCAACTAATAAATTTTCTTGTTGATTATTCCAAAATGTATTTGCTTTATATGCTTCTTGCAAGTCAAAATAATCACCATTGTTATTTACAACACCAACCTTAAGATTTTTTCTTAATAATTGTTGCGTAATGCTGTTTCTTCCACTTTCGGCTAAGTAAGCTTCACGTTTTGATTTTAGAGGATTTTTAATGTTGAGGGTAAGAAAAACTTTTCTGTTAATTAAAAAAGCGTTGGTACGAATGTGAGGGTTTGGAAATTTTTTATAAAGAAAGGGCCAAATAAAAATAGCCTTAAGTAACATTTTGTAAGAAGCTAGATTTTCTTTGAAACTAAGTTTTCTGTTATAGTGAAAATTATTTTCTTGTAGTACAGTATTTATATGGCTATTAAACGAAGCTGTAGCACTTATAGCACCAGTGCTTTTTGTAATATGTTTGGTGTAAATGTCACACCAATTTGGATGAAGTAATACGCTATTGGTATTAAAAAAAATAAGATAGTCTTCTATAACCTGTTGAGCCACCCATTGATATGTGTTGATGTCGAAACCA
>JBMLOR010000024.1:0-1337 GCA_049242865.1 Chitinophagaceae bacterium
GGTCTATCACCTGGTACAATTTTACCACTTTTAAAATCCTCCATTTTTTTCGCAATAGCTTCAGCCCCTTGTTGAGAATAACCATCTTTTTTTAGTTTGTTTATTAAATCACTTGGTTTTCCGTATGCTTTATATGTTTCAAACATTCTAGAATCCTTAACAAAATTCTCAGCACACATTTCATATAATCTTTTATTTGATGTTGATGATTTCAATATATTTAATTCAACCACACCTCTAACTTTACTTGCCATTGATGCACTTAAATTACCAAGTTTTGGGCTTACATTTTTAAAATTATTTTTTATCAATTCAAATAGATTAGCCTCGTTTTTTACCCCAATTCTAACCAATTCGGCACTGACTTTTGCGTCGTTTTTAACTGCATTAATAATTGGTTTTAAATCTGCGGCTACAATTTTTGCACCACTTAATTCACCTCTAGCAAGTTGACCTAATGTGTTTGCCTCAGATAAAGTATTATCCAAATTTTTTGTTTTATTTTCTAAAATAATTTTAGAATCTATTGATTCCAATAAATCCAAATACTTTCTTATTTCTTGTGCGTTTTTGTTTTCCATTTTATTTTTATTTTTATTTAAAATTATTTTTTAACTATAATCAGGTACTACATCTGAATTTTCTAAACTATCGGCAAGGTCATCATTTGTTTTTCTTTCTTTATACTTTTCATAAGTACCTACCCCAGCAACCAATCCAAGAGTATTTGCTGCTGCTGCTGTTTTTAATCCACCACCAAGTTTAGTTGTTAATGTACCTGGAGCTGTTAATAATTTGGATATGTAACTTACTAATTTAGATATGAATTTACCAATCCCACTAATAATACTTGAGAAAAATTTAAAAAATATTGGCGATTTAGTTTTAATTTGTGATTGTGATTGTTTTATCAAACCCTCAACTTTCGGGGATTCTTGAACTATCTTTGATAAAAAAGTTTTAAGTTTTGGTGTATTTTGTACTGCGGCTCGTAAACCTTTTTCACTTTTTCCAAATCTACTTATTGCACTTAATACCACGCTTCTTGATGATTTTGCTAAAATACCCGAACTTACTAGTCCAATTATATCTATACCAAAAAAGAACAATCTCCAACCCATAGATAAATCGGGGTCTTCGTAGTTTCCTGTCATGAATTCATATATATCTAATGCAACAACTATCGCCCAAGGTAATGCTTTAAAAATAATACCGACACCCGATGCCACTAAAATTGCATCTAAAATTAACCCAACTGGACTATATAATGCCGACCTAATACTTCTAGCAACATACAATGCTCCTTTTTTTAATAAATCAACAATTTTCATCCAATC
>JBMLOR010000025.1:0-10545 GCA_049242865.1 Chitinophagaceae bacterium
GATTGGTTTAAAGAAATGAGTTTCTTACATTTTATCAGAGATGTAGGCAAACACATTACAGTGAACTACATGATGAGTAAAGACAGTGTAAAAAAAAGGCTTGAAGGCGAAACTGGCATGAGTTTTACTGAGTTTACTTATCAATTAGTACAAGGCTATGATTTTTATTGGTTATACGAAAATAAAAATTGTAAGCTACAAATGGGTGGCAGCGATCAATGGGGAAATATTGTAACTGGAACTGAGTTGATAAGAAGAAAATCGGGTGGCGAAGCTTTTGCTTTTACTTGCCCCCTTATAACCAAAGCTGATGGTGGAAAATTTGGTAAAACTGAGAAAGGAAATATTTGGTTAGATGCCAGCAAAACAAGTGCTTTTGAATTTTATCAATTTTGGTTAAATAGTAGTGATGAAGATGCCACAAAATGGATCAAAATTTTTACACTGCTAGATAAATCTACTGTAGAGGAGTTGATTCAAATTCATCAACAAGACGCTAGTAAAAGAATATTACAAAAACGTTTGGCACAAGAAGTAACTGCATTTATTCATGGTGCTAATGCTTTACAAGAAGCAATAGAAACTACCGAAAAAATGTTTGCCAATAAAAATGCACCTATCGAGAGTTTAAGTGAAAATGATTTAAATAATTTGCAGGGAATTAAAAAAATTGCTGTAGATAAAAACTTGCTTAAGGATGGTGTAGATGCTGCAACTTTACTTGCTAATTACCAAATATTTACTAGCAAAGGCGAAGCTAAAAAAATGATTTTAGGTGGTGGTGTAAGTATCAATAAACAAAAAATCTCAGATCCAAGTTTTGCAATAAATGATAGCTTTTTGTTGCACAATAAATATATTTTGGCACAAAAGGGGCAAAAAAATTTTTATTTATTAGAGGTAGAATAAACAAATCAAACATTCAATACATCAAACAAACAACAATGTTATGTCTTCTTTAATTACTTGTCCTAATTGTAGCACACAATTTGAGCTCGGCGATGATATCAAAAAAAAATATCAAGCCGATATGAAAGCTTGGCAATTAAGGCTAGAAGAAAAATACAAACAAAAAGAAGCAGATATTAATTTGTTGTTGCAAGCTAAAGAAACCGAAGCTGCTAACTTAAAACAAGCTTTAGAGCTAGAGTTTAATAAAAAAATGGCTGCCGAAAAGCAACAACTACAAAGTCAGATTAAAACCAATTTAACACAGCAAATACAAGCTGAATTTGAAAATAAATTGTTGTTGTTACAGCAAAATTTGGCCGAAAACAATGCTAAATTAGAAAATGCACGAAAGAAAGAACTAGAATTTTTGCAGCTGCAACAAGCACTAGCCACTAAAGAGCAAGAAATAGATTTAGTGATTCAACAAAAAATGGTGGAGCAACGAACACAACTTGCCCAAGAAATTCAAAAAATTGAAGCTCAAAAGTTGGCAAACTTGGAATTAGAGTACAAACAAAAAATTGCAGAAAAAGAAATGCAATTAGAGCAGCAAAAACAACTTGCCGAGCAAATGAGAAAAAAGGCTGAACAAGGTAGTATGCAATTACAAGGCGAAGTACAAGAAGTGATGCTAGAAGAGTTGCTTAAACAAAATTTTGTTTTTGATGCTATTGAACCAGTTGGTAAAGGAATTAGAGGAGCCGATTGTATACAAAAAGTACACAATAAATTTGGGCATTTAGCAGGTAGTATAATTTACGAGAGTAAACGTACAAAAGAGTTTGGTGGTGATTGGATAGAGAAATTAAAAACCGACATGCGTAATGTACAAGCAGATGTTGCTGTAATTGTAACACAAACATTGCCAAAAGATATGGATAAGTTTGGCGAAAAAGATGGCGTGTACATTTGTACTTTTAATGAAGTTGCAAGTGTAGCAACTATACTTAGAAATGCCATTTTAAAAATTCATGATTTACGTAAAAGCCAAGAAAACAAAGGCGATAAAATGGTAATGCTGTACAACTATCTTACAGGAAATGAATTTGTAGAGCAATGGACTGCAATGAGAGAAGGTTTTTTATTGTTGAAACAGAGTATCCAAAAAGAACGAGACGTAATGGAAAAAATTTGGAAGGCAAGAGAAAAACAATTAGAAAAAATTTTACTTAATGCCACACATATTCAAGGCAGTGTTGAAGGTATTGCAGGTAAAGATGGAATTAGTTTGGGTTTAATTGATGATGTAAATAGTTTAGATTTTTAATAAAAAAGTGGCTACAAATATCCTTTGTAACCACTTTTACCAATTCAAAAATAACTACCCTTTTTTGTGTTTTGTAACTCTTTTAATAGGGTGTTTAACGCCAAGGGCTTTAAGGTCTTTAACGTTTTGATGAATGCTTTGTTGATTTTGTTTTATTTCAGCTTTTTCTTGCTTAATAGCAACTTTGTCTTTTGATTGTACTGCTTCCTTTAATTCCTTTTTATCTTTTTTCATTTCACGTAAATCTGCTTTCAATGCTTTTGATTCAGCTTTAATTTGAGCAGCATTAGGGTTGTTAGATTGTGCATTTGTAATTACACTAAATGCAATTCCAATTAAGGCAAATGTTAACTTTTTCATGATGTTTATTTTTTATTGTTTTTTAATAATTTCTAGACTAGTAGAGGTTTTAATGGTTTAATCACGCTTTTAAAAATTATTAATTTTTGTTGATGTATGTAAGTTTTTTGTTCGAATTTTTTTTCAAAAAAGCAAGCAAGAGGTGTACTAAAATACTTACAACAAGTTTGCCAATAAATTCAAACAATTATCTTGATTCGTTTTATAGATATCAATCAACAAACCCTGTTAATTAAACAAACACTAAATTAGTTTTGGGTATTTACTGTGTATTAAGTTTATTTGTCTTCCTAATTTCTATATAGAAATCGGTTTTTTTAAATTTTTAATAATGAAAGCGATAATTCCTGTTGCTGGAGCTGGAGCTAAGTTAAGACCTCATACCTATACTCAACCTAAAGCATTAATTCCTGTTGCTGGTAAAACAATTTTAAGTCACATTGTAGATCAGTTGCACGAAGCTGGCATATATGAATTTGTTTTTATACTTGGATATTTAGGCGATAAAATTCAAGAATATGTACAGCAAAATTATCCAACTTTAACTACACATTTTGTGTATCAAAACGAAAGGCATGGCACTGGACATGCAATTGAACTTGCTAAAGATATTATTGGTAGAGATGAAGTTTTTGTAGTGCTAGGCGACACACTTTGTGATTACGATGTGCAAGAAATGATTGATTGTGAAGACAATATTATTGCCATTAAAAAAGTAGATGACCCAAGAAATTTTGGTGTTGCCACCATTAACGATGAAGGTTATATTGATGCATTAGTAGAAAAACCTGCAATACCAAAAAGTAACATGGCCATAGTTGGTATTTATAAAATTAAAGAGAGCCGTATATTGTACCAATGTTTGCAACAATTGTTTAGTAACGATATTCAAACAAAAGGTGAATATTATTTAACTGATGCCCTAGATTGTATGATAAAAAAAGGGGTAAAGTTTAAATATACTAAAGTAAAAAATTGGTTTGATTGTGGCAAAAAAGAAACACTCCTCGAAACAAATGCTACTTTACTTAAAAAAAGTGGAGGCAATGTTCAAGATGGTCATGGCTATGAAGATACCATTATAATTCCACCTGTAAGTATAGCTCCAAACTGTATAATAAAAAATGCAATTATTGGCCCACATGTGGCTATTGGTGCTAATACTACAATTTCAAATAGTGTGGTTAGAGATAGTATAATTGGCAGTTTTACAACCCTACACGAAGTTGTTATTGATAATTCAATAATTGGCAACGATGCAAGTGTAAGAGGGTTAAGTAGAAGCTTGAATATTGGAGATAATACTGAAATAGATTTTGGTTAATACAAAACTTCCCCTAATTTCCCAACTTTATAATAATTGCTTATATGAATATTAAACTACGTTTAACTGTTGTAAATTTTTTACAATTTTTTGTTTGGGGAGCTTGGTTAATTACCATTGCAGTTTATTGGTTTGGAAATAAACAATGGGGAGGAAAAGAGTTTGGTGCTGTTTTTTCTACTTTAGCTATTGCATCAATTATAATGCCTCCAATTGTTGGAATAATTGCAGATAAATGGATGAATGCTGAAAAATTGTATGGTTTATTGCATATCTGTTATGGTGCTACATTATTGTTTTTTTCTAAAGTTGATAATCCTAATGATTTCTTTTGGATTATGCTTGTTGCAATGCTGTTTTACATGCCAACAATTTCTTTATCAAATTCAATTTCATACACCATTTTAAAAAATAATAATCATGATGTTGTAAAAGTTTATCCGCCTATAAGAGTTTGGGGAACCATAGGTTTTATTGTTGCTATGTGGGTTACAAATTTATCTGGTAATAAAGCATCTATAAATCAATTTGTAATTGCAGGAATAGCAGCTATTTTGTTTGGCGTGTATTCTTTTTCATTGCCAAAGTGTCCTCCAAAAAATAGTAATGCTAATGCTGATATTATTGATGTTTTAGGGTTGCGTGCCTTTAAGCTATTTGCTGAATACAAAATGTTATTGTTCTTTTTGTTTTCAATGTGTTTGGGGGCTGCATTACAGTTAACTAATATGTATGGTGATGTATTTTTATCTGAGTTTGAAAAAGTGCCTCAGTATAAAGAGTCATTGGTGGTAAAGTATTCAACCATAATTATGAGTATTTCCCAAATTTCTGAAACCATATTTATTGTTACCATCCCTTTTTTCTTAAAGCGTTTTGGGATTAAAAATGTAATGTTATTTTCTATGGTAGCTTGGGTTTTACGTTTTGGGTTATTTGCTTATGGAAATCCTGCAGAGGGATTATGGATGATAATTTTATCATGTATTGTGTATGGTATGGCATTTGATTTTTTCAATATTTCAGGTTCTTTATTTGTAGAAACTACTACAGATTCAAATATAAGAGCTAGCAGTCAGGGCTTATTTATGATGATGACAAATGGAGTAGGGGCTTGGATTGGTAGTAAATCGAGTGGCTACATAGTTGACAGTTATACTATTGATGGTGTAAGAAACTGGCAGCCCATTTGGTTGATTTTTGCAGGATATGCATTAGTGGTTGCTCTTTTGTTTGTTTTATTATTTAAACACAAACACGATCCTAAAGATGTAGCACATATAGCACATTAATTTTTAATTTAACAAACAATTCTTGCAACTAAATTGTATAATATTTTAATTTGCAAAAAAAAATAAATTTATATGGCACATTCATATGCTCCCGCAACAGAAAATGTTGTAAAAAATTATACCTTAACTGCAATTGCCTCATTTGCAATAGTATTTTGCTTGTTTGTATTAATGAGCACTGTTAAAGGTAGTTTTCATCCTCCAGTTAGCCATCATTCAACTAGCCATGATGCTAAGCATGATAATCATGCTGCTCCTTCAAAAACAGAAGACCATAAAGCTGGTCACTAACCTTGTTAATAAAATTTTAAAAAGTCTTTTATGAAAAATATTGTAGCATTAGTAATGAGTGTTTGCTTTTTTGCAACAATTTATGCTCAAGATATTCAATCTGCAAGTATAGGTAGTACTATAAGCAAGATGGAATTGAAAATGAAAGATGTTAGTGGTAATAGTGTAAGTATTTATGATGCTATGGGTAATAGAGGTGTATTGGTTATTTTTAGTTGCAATACTTGCCCATATGTTATTAAAAATGAAGAACGAATTTTACAAGCTGTTGCTTATGCTCAGCAAAATAGTTTGGGTGTAATTATCATAAACAGTAATGAAGATAAACGAAACAGTGACGATAGTTTTGAAGCTATGCAAGCCTATGCAAAAAAGCAAGGGTACAATTGCTATTATGTTGTTGATAGCAATAGTGAAATGGCCAATGTATTTGGAGCAACTCGCACTCCAGAAGTATTTATCTTAAACAAGGAGGGAACTGTTGTATACAAAGGTGCTTTAGATGATAGCCCTGCAGATGCCAAAAAAGTAACTAAACTTTACCTGCAGCAAGCCATCAATGAAATTGTAGCTAATAAACCAGTTACCACTACTGCAACAAAAAGTATAGGTTGCACTATTAAAAGAAAATCTTAGATAAAGCAACATAAGATGAATAAGAGAGAAGTGTAATGCTTCTCTTTTTTTATTTCACAAAACATTCACAATACTTAATATGGAAAATTTGTGTTCTTAAATCATGTGCAAAAAATTCCATGAGATTAGTTTTCTTTATTCCATTTTTTATTAATTGTAATCAACCAAATTCATTCGAAAATTCTAGCAGCTCCAGAAATTACAACTATAAAACTATCAACAACATTGAATTGCCAACAGGTTTTAAAAGGGTTAATTATCCAACTGCAAGTTTTAGCAATTGGTTGCAAAATGTAGCTTTAAAAAAAGACAACATAGTTTATTTATACAATCATCAACCCAAACCAAATCAACATTTACATAGCCATGTGTTGGATATTGAAGTTGGCAACAAAAATTTACAACAATGTGCCGATGCAATTATGAAGCTTAGAGCTTTGTATTTTTATAGCTCAAAGCAATATCAGTTAATTGAATTTAAGGGAAGTGAAAAAACATTTAACTTTTTAAGTTTTTTAAAACAATCAAATAGTGTAGATACTTTGAAACAACTTAATAATTTTTTAGAAATTGTTTTTACACATTGTGGTTCTTACAATTTAAGCAATTGGTTACATAAAAAAAGCATTGAAATTATTGATGTTGGTGATGTTTTTATTGAGCCAGGAAGCCCTGGACATGCTATGATTGTAGTTGATGTAGCTATTAATATAAATAGTAACGAAAGGATTTTTTTATTGGCTCAAAGCTACATGCCAGCACAAAGTATACATATTGTAAAAAACTTAAATCATCAAAAATTATCACCTTGGTACAGTAATAAAGCAATTAATGTGTTAACACCAAGTTGGAATTTTAAAGCCACTCAACATCTTAAAACTTGGTAGAATTGGGCAATAATCAGGTTACCATTTAATTTCTCCCTTTACCCACAAATCATCTAGTGGGCTGCTAATACTCATTAGTTTATCTTTTCTAATGTGTAAGTAACGCTCTGTAGTTTTAATATTAAAATGCCCAAGTAAGTCTTTAATGTATTTAATATCAACACCTTTATCTAATAGGTGAGTTGCAAAGCTGTGTCTTAAACTATGAAAGCTCATTTTTTTTGTAATTCCAGCCCTATCTTTTGCTGCTTTAAAAATATCTTGTGCCGATCTGCAACTATAGTGTTCATGTTTGTTTTGGCCTTCAAACAAATAGTAAGTTGGGGTTGTATGTAGCGATTTAATATATCCTCTTAAAATGTCTAGTAATAAACTGCTTAGCATTACATATCTATCTTTTTTGCCCTTAGCTTTTTCTACAAAAATTTGCATCCTCGAGCTATCAATATCTTGCACTCTAAGTTTTACAACCTCACTTACCCTTAAACCTGCACTATAGGCAGTAAATAAAATTGCTTTGTGTTTTATGTTTTGTATGGCATTAAATAGTTTTCCCACTTCACTTTCGCCTAAAACTTTTGGAAGTTGTAAAGGTTTTTTGGGGCGAGGCATATCAAAAAACATTTTTTCTTTACCCAATACTTGTTCATAATAAAATTTTAAAGCGTTCAGTCTACTATGTACCGTATTTTCACTTAGTTTTTCGTTTTCAAGGCAGTGTACAATGTATCTTTTTATGTGTTCAACTTCAAGCCTCTCTGCAGGAATATCTTTTAGTTTTTTCAAGAAAATTAAAAATTCATTTCTATAAGTTTTAAATGTACTTTGACTATATGCTTTGGCTTTTAGTAAGTTTATAAACTCATGATAGGCATTCATGTTTGCTGCACACAATGCTTCAAATGGATTAATTTTTAAAGGTGTTGTACTTTTAGGGGTTACTGCAACAGCTGAAATAATCTTTGCTTTTCCGTTTGTAGTAGCAGCTACTGTTGCAATTGGCAAATTCTGTTGAAGTTGTAAATTCTGTTTTAGTTGCTCATAATCAATTTTACCTAATTTACTTAAAATTGAAATGGCTTGTTGAACTGCTTTTTTGGTACAGGCAATGTGCCAGCAATGATGGGTTCTACTCCAATGACAATCACTAAGTTTCTTCACTTCTTTATTAAATGTTTTATTACAAGGTGCAAGTATTGCAATTCTTTTTAGCGTTTTGTGTTCTAAATAAGCTAATGTTATAATAAATTTTGTAGATTGTTCCATAAGCTACATTTTACATAAGTTTTTACAAAGTAAATAAAAAACTAATAAAATTAGTAAAAAAAAACTAATAAAATTAGTAAATCAATTAAAAGCAGTTACTTTAATTTACATTTTACAATAATCCTTACGTTTGCAGCCCTACAAAAAATTAAGTAAGCAATTATTTAACGTTGATGTACTAATTCATAACAATGGACAAAAAACAAGCACGTTTAAGACAAGCAGCCCTTGAGTATCACGCTTCAGGACGCCCTGGTAAAATTGAAGTTATACCTACAAAAGAAGCAAAAACACAAAGAGATTTAAGCCTAGCTTATAGCCCAGGAGTGGCAGAACCGTGTAAAGATATTGCTGCAAATCCTGAAGATGTTTATAAATATACTGCTAAAGGCAATTTAGTTGCAGTAATAAGCAATGGTACAGCTGTTCTTGGATTAGGAGATATTGGGCCTGAGGCAGGTAAACCAGTAATGGAAGGTAAAGGTGTATTGTTTAAAATATTTGCTGATATTGATGTTTTTGATATTGAAATAAATGAAAAAGATCCACAAAAATTTGTTGAAATTGTAAAAGCTTTAGAGCCAACTTTTGGAGGAATTAACCTTGAAGATATTAAAGCCCCAGAATGCTTTTATATTGAGCAAGAGCTTAAAAAGCAAATGAAAATTCCTGTAATGCACGATGACCAACATGGCACTGCAATTATTAGTGGAGCAGCGTTGCTAAATGCATTAGAGCTACAAAAAAAGAAAATTGATAAAGTAAAATTTGTTGTAAATGGTGCAGGTGCTGCAGCAATGGCTTGTTGTAAATTATATGTTGCCTTGGGTGCTAAATACGAAAATTTTATTTTGTTTGATAGAAAAGGTGCGTTGCATAAAAATAGACCAGATTTAGAAGACGAAAAAGCAAAATTTGCTGTACCAGCAGATAAAGCTAATTGGGATTTAACTAAAGCATTTAAAGATGCTGATGTTTTTGTTGGGTTAAGTGTTGGAAATGTAGTTACAAAAGAGATGATTAAAAGCATGGCTAAAAATCCAATAGTTTTTGCAATGGCTAATCCCGATCCTGAAATTTCTTACAACGATGCTATCGAGGTAAGAAATGATATTATAATGGCTACAGGAAGAAGTGATTATCCTAACCAAGTAAACAACGTATTGGGTTTCCCTTACATTTTTAGAGGGGCTTTAGATGTGCGAGCTACACAAATAAATGAAGCCATGAAACTTGCTGCTGTTAAAGCATTAGCTAGTTTAACTAAAGAAGCTGTACCCGATATTGTGAATATGGCTTACAACCAAAAAACCATTGTTTTTGGGCCAGATTATATTATTCCTAAACCTGTTGATCCTCGCTTATTAAGTACAGTTGCACCAGCAGTTGCAAAAGCTGCAATAGAAAGCGGTGTGGCACAAAAACAAATATCAAGTTGGGATAGTTATGTAGTAGAATTAAACAAACGTTTAGGACTCGATAACCAATTGTTAAGAATTATTGCCAACAAAGCTAAACGTGACCCTCGTAGAGTTGTATTTGCTGAAGCCGATAACATAAAAATTTTGAAAGCAGCTAGCATGGCTTACGACGAAGGTGTAGCTTATCCAATTTTATTAGGAAATGCAAAAAAGATAGAAGCTATTGCTGAAGAAAATAGTATAGACATTAGTGATTTACCAATTATTGATCCAAGAAGTGAAGAAACTGAAGCTAAACGATTGGCCTATGGCGAAATGTTTTTTAACAAACGAAATCGTAAAGGATTTAATCACTATGAAAGTATAAAAATAATGAAAGATAGAAACCATTATGGAAGCATGATGGTGGATAATGGTGATGCTGATGCCATGATTAGTGGACTAACACGAAATTATGCAGATGCAATTAGACCAGCTTTGCAAATTATAGGTACAGATGAAGGAGTGGAAAAAATTGCTGGTATGTACTTAATGATTACCAAAAAAGGACCATTATTTTTAGCAGATACTACCGTAAATTATAATCCAACCGCCGAAGACTTATCAGAAATTACTTTGTTAGTGGCTAAGCAAGTTAAAAACTTTGGAATTTTGCCAAGAATTGCTATGATTAGTTATAGCAATTTTGGAAGTAGCGATAGCCCAGAGGCCAAACTAGTTGCAAAAGCTACAAAACTTGTAAAACAAAAAAATCCCAATTTAATTATTGATGGAGAAGTACAAGCTAGCATAGCATTTAATAAAGAAATTTTAAAAGATAATTATCCATTTAGTTCTTTGGTTAACGAAA
>JBMLOR010000026.1:0-7368 GCA_049242865.1 Chitinophagaceae bacterium
GGTTTTTCATAGGATATTGGATTTTAAAAACGGGGCAGGATTTCTATCCAAGCCCCTTTTTTATACCCCTATTTTCAGGGATTTTATAAACAGTTTTATCAACACATATTTGCTTAATATTTTCTTAGGATACAGGATTAAACGGGGCTAGATTTTTATCTATAGCCCCCTTTTTTTAAACTAAATACAACCAAACCCAAAAATTGCAACATCCTTTCAACTACATTCGTACTAAAATTTTATATATACATGAAAATTGCACTTATTAAATTACACATTGCAGTTTTTTTGTGGGGTTTTACTGGAGTTTTGGGTAGATTAATTTCTGTAAACGAAGCAGTATTAGTTTGGTACAGACTAGCCATAACAATTTGTACCTTGGGATTGTTGTTTTCATTTAATAAAGATTTACAAAAACTAAATGTTAAACAAATACTTACTCTGTTGGGTATAGGAAGTGTTGTTGGTTTACATTGGTTGTTTTTTTATGGAAGTATTAAATATGCTAATGTATCAATAGCATTGGTTTGCCTAAGTGTAAACCCATTGTTCACTAGTATTTTTGAACCAATTATTACAAAAACAAAATTTTCGTTGATAGATGTATGCCTTAGCCTTATTGGTATTATTGGAATTGGTTTAATTTTTCACTTTGATAGTCATTATCAATATGGAATATTTTGGGGTATTATATCTTCATTTTTTGCAGCATTATTTACCACTTTAAATAAAAAAAACATCGATATTGCCAATGCCAATACAATAATGTTTTATGAGTTAATTGGTGCAATTATTATTATTACATTTATTATTCCATTTTATTGGTACAACAATAGTACGCTAAGCCTAATTCCATCTGTTAGCGACTTTGTTTGGATTTTAATTTTGAGTTGGTTATGTACAATTTTAGCTATGAAATTAAGTTTGCAAGCATTACAAAAAGTTTCAGCCTTTACACAAAACTTATCGCTAAACCTTGAGCCCATTTATGGTATAATTTTAGCTTTTTTAATTTTTAATGAGCAAAAAGAAGTAAGCCAATACTTTTATTATGGTATTACATTAATCATTCTATCTGTGGTTTTGCAAATGGTGAGAATAGTTGTAAAAAAGGCTCAACAGCAAACCGCCTAACTGCCAATTTGTATTGTAAAGGGTTTATTTATATGCATGGCATTAAACTTGGAATGTTGTATTTCCTTTTAAAAAAAATTAAAACATAAAGTCAAATGTCAATTTGACTGTAAATATATTTCTACTATGAGAGAACAACTATTTATGGATAATGAAGGTGAGAATGAATTTTTACCCATTTTGCCACTAAACGAAAACGACGATAGCGAAAAAACTTTTGAAGTTCCGAACAATATAATTCTGCTGCCATTAAGAAATACTGTATTGTTTCCTGGTATTGTATTGCCCATAACAGTATCAAGAGAAAAAGGCGTAAAAGCAGTTACAGAAGCAAATAAAGCAAACAAGCTTATTGGTGTAATTGCACAGAAAGATCACAGCATCGAAGATCCTGAAGCAAAAGATTTGTGCAACATAGGCACAGTTGCAAAAATTATTAAAGTTATTAAAATGCCCGATGGTGGAAGCACCATTATTATTCAAGGTAAAAAACGGTTTTCAATAAATGAAGTTACCACTACCGAACCATTTTTTACAGCAAATGTATCGGCAGTTGTTGATGAGCCTTTTGTAAAAGATGAAGCTTTTGATGCTCAAATTGCTGCTTTAAAAGAGCTAACCAACAGGATAATAGAATTAAATCCGCAAATACCTAATGAGGCTTCAATTATTATTAAAAATGTTGAAGACCCCTCATTCTTAATAAACTTTACAAACAGTAATCTAAATACCGATTTAGCCGAAAAGCAAAAACTTCTAGAAAATACTAGCTTGCCTAATCGTGCTGAAAAATTAATTGAAGTACTACAAAAAGAACTACAGTTTGCCGAACTTAAAAATAAAGTTCATACAAAAACTAAAGTTGAATTAGATAAACAGCAGCGTGATTATTTTTTAAACCAACAATTAAAATCTATTAAGGATGAACTTGGTGGCGATAATAATGATAGAGAAATTGCAGAAATGAAAAAAAAGGCAGAAGCCAAAAAATGGCCAGATGCTGCAAAAAATCTATTCAACTCTAATATTGCCAAACTTGAGCGAATGCACCCTACTACACCAGATTATAGTATTGTGTACAATCATACAGAGTTATTGCTCGACCTTCCTTGGAACGATGTTACAACAGATAATTATGACTTGAAAAATGCTAAAAAAGTATTAGACAAAGAGCATTTTGGAATGAATAAAATTAAAAATCGTATCCTAGAATACTTAGCAGTTTTAAAGCTAAAAGGCGATATGAAAAGCCCTATCCTTTGCTTTGTTGGCCCTCCAGGAATTGGTAAAACTAGTTTAGGAAAAAGCATAGCAAATGCCGTTGGACGAAAATATACTCGCCTTAGCTTAGGTGGCCTACACGATGAAAGCGAAATTCGTGGTCACCGAAAAACTTACATAGGTGCAATGCCTGGAAGAATTTTGCAAAATTTACGCAAAACCCAAAGCAGTAATCCTGTGATGATTTTAGACGAAATTGATAAACTAGGAAACGATTTTAGAGGCGACCCATCGAGTGCATTGCTAGAAGTTTTAGACCCAGAGCAAAACAATAATTTTTACGATAATTACCTTGAGTTAGAGTACGATTTAAGTAAAGTATTGTTTATAGCTACAGCCAATAATTTACAATCTATTCAACCCGCTTTACGCGATAGATTAGAAATTATTGACCTCAGTGGTTATGCAGTTGAAGAAAAAATTGAAATTGCAAAACAACATTTATGGCCACGCCAACAACAAGCCCATGGTTTAGAAAAGCAAACACTAAAAGTTAGCGATGCTACCCTACAAAAGCTTATTGAAAATCATACAAGAGAAAGTGGTGTGCGTGAATTAGATAGACAACTAGCTGCAATAATGCGAAATGTAGCCAAAGAAGTTGCCTTAAAAGGAAAAGTAAAACCTACTATTACTACAAGTGATATTGATAAAATATTAGGGCAACCTCGTTACAGCAACGAAATGTATAAAGTAGCAAATATGCCAGGTGTTGCAGTTGGTTTAGCTTGGACTTATGTTGGCGGCGATATTCTGTTTATTGAAACTTTGCTCAGCGATGGTAAAGGTGAACTAAAACTTACTGGTAACTTAGGAAATGTAATGAAAGAAAGTGCTACAACCGCCTTATCTTACTTACAAGCAAATGCCAAAAAATTTGGAATTGATGCAGAGTTGTTTGGCAAAAAAAACATACATATTCATGTGCCCGAAGGTGCAACACCAAAAGATGGCCCTAGTGCAGGTATTACTATGTTTAGCAGTTTAGCTTCGGCTTTTACCAACAAAAAACTTAAGCCATATTTTGCCATGACAGGCGAAATTACCCTACGTGGGCAAGTGTTGCCTGTAGGTGGAATTAAAGAAAAAGTATTAGCTGCAAAACGTGCTGGTTTAAAAGACATTATTATGTGTTACTTAAACGAAAAAGATGTGAAAGAAATTGATAGCAATTTTATTAAAGGTATTAACTTTCATTACGTAAAAACCATGCAACAAGTAGCTGATTTAATTTTGGGGTAATTGATAATAATTTCTATCACTAAAACACGAACTACAATATTTTATTAATAATTAATTATTAGGTCGTGTTTTAGTGATGTTTTTTTATATGATTACAAAACTTCCTCTTCAATTTTTTCGATGGAAATTCTATTGCTAATGTCTTTTAAATTAGATAAGCGTTGCAAAGTGTAAGGAATAGTATCCAACCCACTCACAAATTTTAAAACATAACTGTAAACCCCAACCAAAGTACCTGCTAAAATTTCTTCTTTATGTGCTGTATTCCAACTAGTTACATATAACGATGCTGCAATTACTACAATTACCATAACTTCCATTATGCCAAAGTTCCAGGCTTCTTGGTCGCTAATTTTTATTTGCCAAAGGCGAAGTTTGGTATAGTGTCTATTAATTTCATGAGGGTTTCCTGTGCTTATAATATCAACTTGTTTTTCTAGCTCGTCGTTTTTTCCTTGGTTAAGTTTGTTCATTTTTCTTCCATAAAAAAAACTTACAGCACTTACAGGAATAAGAATGGCTAAGCAAATACTTACAATTTTAGCATCGTAAAAACAAAGTAAAATTAACGAACCTAGAATGTTAAAAACAGCTTCAAAAACATATACTAAATCAAACTCTAAAAAATCTACAAATTCACGTGTTAATACACTGTGAGCACTAAGTTTACTTACTTCGGTATTGTGAGCTTTTTTGATGATGAATTTGGTTACCAAACTAGCATAAATAGCAGAATACGTTCTTGTATCAAATCTTTGTCGAATAATACCAACCACCATCCAACCAAAATGAATAGCAATTAACTGATACAAGCCTACATTGTTGCCATAAATTAAACCATCTACAGCTTTACCAAAGAAAAAAGGACGAAGCAAAGCTCCACTCATTTCAATAGTAAATAACACATAAGTAAGTAGCAAACGCCAACGATGTGTTTTGATAACAGTTTTTATTAAACTAAATTGAGCCATATAATTGTAAAGTCTCTTTAGCAGACCGATGATTAATATGGAAGTTTAATGGATGAAGTTATTTAAAATGACACAATATAGAAAACCCATGGTTACTTAAGGATTATTTAAGGAAACTAATCCAAACCATAAAAATTATAGGTATAATTAGTCTATTTGTAATACTGACCAGTAACCAATTTAAAAACTCTGCTTTGCTGAAAATCTTTAAATCCATTTGCTTGAGTGGCATTTTCATCTACCCAAGCTTTGTACTTAGCAGCATCTTGAGCCACGCCAAAAATCCATTGGTTATAGGCTTCAAACAACCCTTCTTTTATTAAATATCTTTGTTGATCAAACAATCTAAAAGGGTAAGATTCGTTATTTTTATTGTAAAACCAATTAAGCACAAACTTAGTACGTACTAATGCTAAATTTTTTGCATTAATTTCTGTAATCTCCTTAGAAAAAGCTTGATAAAACAGCTTTTCGAATGGAGTAGAATATTTTTTATCGTTGGTGAGAATTAGCTTTTTATACTCTTCTAGCAGCAGGGTTTTAACTTCTGCTGTTCTTAAACTATAACTCTCGAGATTAATAAAAATTTCGCCATAAATAATACTCCACAAACTGTTTTTTTGTTGAGCATAATATTGAGCAGCATTGTAGTAATTGGTAGCATAATTTGGGTCAACTTCTATGCCTTTTTCCCAAAATTTTATAGCTTCTGTTGGGCGTTTTTCTATCATTTCAATAGTTGCTAGTTCTCCATAAAAAATGCCACTTGTTGGAAACTTATTCATAGCTACTTTGTACATGGCTGTTGCTTCTTTGTACAAGGCTAGCTCTTTATAGCACATGCCTAAAATTTGAAATGTTTGCTCATTTGCTGTGGGTAAATTGGTATACTGCTTACCCAACTCAATAGCTTTAGAAAAATCTCTTTTTAAAAAATTGGCATATACTAAATCATTATTAGCAAGGCTATACTGCGGATTATTATCTATGATTTTTGTTAGAACCAAAATAGCATTATCGTAATCGCCCTCACGTAATAAACTTTTAGCAGTTTTATGCAACTCTTCTGCCGATTGGCCAAAAGAAATTATACTAGCTAAACACAAAAAAAAGGCTACAAAAGGCTTCATAAATTACAAATGCAAGATTTAATAAATTAAATGTGTAAGTAAACCATCTCTAAGTTTTGGCTCAAACCATGTACTTTTTGGAGGCATTACGTTACCACTATCACTAATATCAAATAGTTGATTTATAGTAACAGGGTAAAGGCTAAAAGCTGCTGCCATTTCTCCACTGTTTACTCTTTTTTCTAGTTCTTGTAAGCCACGAATTCCTCCAACAAAATCAACTCTTTTATCAACGCGTTGGTCTACAATGTTGAGTATTGGTGTAAAAATATTTTCTTGTAAAATGGTAACGTCTAAAATTCCAATTGGGTCGTTGGTGTATGTACCTTCTTTAGCCATTAAACTATACCAATTGCCATCTACAAACAATCCAAATTGGTGAATTTCAGTAGGTTTTACAATACTTTTACCTACAAAACTAACTTCGAATTTATTTTTTAATAAGTCTAAAAATTCTGGTACAGTATGGCCATTTAAATCTTTAACCACTCTGTTGTAATCCATTATTTGTAATTGATTTGATGGAAATAAAGTAGTTAAAAAGTAATTACTTTCTTCTGTTGCTTGGCTACCCAAAGCCTCTCTAACTTTTGCAGCACTAGCAGCCCTGTGGTGTCCATCAGCAATGTAAGTACAAGGTACTTCTGTAGCAAAAATGTTGGTGATTTCATCAATAGTTTCGCTATCGTTTACAATCCAAATTAAATGCTGAATACCATCGTCTGCTACAAAATCGTAAGCAGCACTTCTGTTTGCCTTCCATTTTTGTATAATAGCATCTATATTGTTGTTATTGCGGTATGCTAAAAAAACATTTCCGGTTTGTGCACCTGTGGTTTTAATGTGGTTTATTCTATCTAGCTCTTTTTCAGGGCGGGTGAATTCGTGTTTTTTTATTAAATCATTATTATAATCATCAACACTGCTCACACATACTAAACCTGTTTGGCTTCTTCCATCCATTACTAATTCATAAATATAGTAGCATGCTTTACTTTCTGTAAACAAAACCTCTCTACTGATAAAAGCTGTTAGATTTTCTTTGGCTTTGTCGTAAACAGGTTGTGAATGAATGTTGATGTCTTCATCCATACTAATTTCACTTTTTGTGATAAATAAAAAGCTATGGGTGTTGCCTTGAACTTCAATACGGGCTTCGGCACTGTTTAAAACATCGTAGGGTCTGCTTGCAACTTGTTTTGCAAATCCGGGGTTGGGGCGTAAGGCTTTAAAAGGTTTAATATTACTCATAAGGGCTGCAAGATAAGCAGCTTAGCATAAATTTTTACTATTAGATAGTTTTGAAACTGATTTTTAACAATTAACTTAAACTATATTGTAGTTAATATGGTGGATTTTTTTATAATGATTAGACTTAAGATAAAGTTTGGTATGATGTACACATAGACTTTTTTGGGTATTTGGATAGTTTAAAATCAATTATTTATGAAAAACTTTATGAACGCTTTGGATGATTATTTTTAAAGTAGCATTGCTTAAACTATCAAATAAAGTAGCATAAAGGAGCTATTAAAACCACAAAAAGTTATAGCTGTATAAACGACTTTTAATTTATGAACAGGCTAGGGACTGAATAGGGAGTCAATAGG
>JBMLOR010000027.1:0-5239 GCA_049242865.1 Chitinophagaceae bacterium
AAAATAAGTTGTATCCAAGTGGATAACAAAGACATGTATTGATCTTGAAAAAAAGACATTACTAATGGATAAACCAACAATGCATATATATACACATTAATAAAATTGCCTCTAAGCTTTGCTTTGAAATAGAAAATAGTATGTAAGTATCCCCAAATTAAATTAAACAATAATCCAAAATATCCAAAATCTTTAAAATAGTTATAATAAATGGTATATACATTACTATCTATTGGATTAGTAATAAATGGCATTACTAACTCTTTAGGTTTGGAGTTAACAATACCAAATGCTTTAGCTAAAGCAATAAAAAAGCGAAAAACATTTTCTCCATAATCAAATGTAATATTAGATTTTATTACGTGATTAAACCCATAAACACCACCTAAAAAATAAATTGATAAATTCTCGACTAGTGAAAGAATATTATCTTCAAAAGAATCATTAACATCAGCCCCTTTATTAAGAATAAAAGCATTTACAATAAATAACATGAAGAAAATAATAGCTCCAATAACAAAATAGTATTTTTTCATATTCCTTGATAATACTTTTATCGCAAAATATATACTAAGTAACAAAAGGAAATAGGTTCTACCGGTTGAAAGAAATGCATAGCTAAAAGTAATTAAGTAAAGCAAATATTTTATAGCTATTTGGTAATATTTCTTTCCTATTCTTTTCTCAAAAAAATTATGTTTATATTGATATAGTGCAAATGTAAAAACTGAAATAGTATTCAAATAATCTAGTACACCTAAGTTAATACCATTGTTTACATACTCATGCCTTAATGCTAAGTATAAATTTATATTAGCATACCTTGAACTTTCAGCAATTTTAATAATTTCCTTAAGATAAAAAGGGAACATCAAAAGCAAAAAAAGTGTAAGCCAAGTATCAATTGGATACTTAAACTTATAATCGCCTTTAATTAAAACATGTTCTGGTATTTTTGTATTTACGAAAACAACTATGCCCGAAATTGAAAATAATATTTGACCACATAAAAAAACTAACAATGTTTTAATATCTACTATAAAGTTACTTTCAGTATTAATTGCTAAAAAAGCAACGTAGGAAAACATAACTGTTGACCAAATTAAACTATACAAGGTAGGTGGAAAAAATACATTTTTACTAATAAAATAATTTATTAATAAAATCAACAAAGAGGCAAGTAAAAAAAGTAATCCTTCTAACAATTTAAAATTTATTTTCTGCCAATATAAAAATATCTGTTTTACTCGTATGTGTTATTTTGACTTCCATTTCACAATATAAAATAATCCCTTTTAATAGATTTTCGCTAAACACATGATGATGTAAACATCTATTTTCTAAATTACTATAACACCTACTTTCAAAACTTTTAAAACTACCTGCTTGAGGGTCTCTTTTTAAATCGTGTTTTTTTAAAATCTCTTCAACATGTGTTAAGTCATTTTCATTTGTTTGACTTTTAAAATCTTCTATCAAATGATTAAATTGAGTAAACTCTCGTTTATGATCAAAATTTGCTTCTTTTTTGGGTAATATTAAAAGTAAAACTCCTTTTGATTTTAACACTCTTTTCCATTCATAGATTGCTTTTATTGGATTCGCAATATGCTCTAAATTGTTACAACTTATTACAAAATCGTATGCATAATTTTCAATATATTCTAAATTACTTCCTTCTGAAATGTATTGTCTACCTTTCTTTCCTTCAAAAACAAATGGCATTCTTTCAGACAAATTGCCTTCCCAAACAGTTTTGTTGCTAAAGTTAACCCCATCCAAATTTGTTATTAATTTGTATAATGGCAAAAAGCCATTTGTTTTAAATATTGCACTAGGACCTCCTATTTCAATTCCATTTTTGCTTACAAAGTATTGCTGCCATTGTTCAAGTTGAGGAATTTTTGAATTTAATATCTTGCATTTAAATTTCCAAAGAATTACACTAATTGGAAAACTTTGCAAAAAAATTAATATTGATTTTAGTTTACGCATTTTTACTTAATACTCTATTATAATATTTAACAAAAGTTATATAAATCAATGAACCCAAAATAGTAGTAATTGCAGGATAAATTAAATTATTTGAAAACTGAAATATTATAATATTTGAGATTAGGTTAAAAACAAATGCAATTAAAACTGCAATTGCCATATACTTTGTTTGCTCTTTTAATTCTAATGGCTTATGAACTAACATTGCCAATTGCCAAAGGCACACCCCAATAAAAATTAAGTAAGTTACATTTTGTAAATTGCCTGGCATTTGTTGATTAAAAATTATTTCGAGTAAATAACTACAAACAACTGTTAGTGAAACAAACCCAAAAATAATTAAGACAACTTCAATCAAAATAGTTTTTTTCAATTTTTTATATGCAAGTTGTTTTTCGTTATTATTATAATGATTTGAGATAATGGGGTAAAAAGTCATTAATATTGGAGAAAAAATTGCAACAACGCCCTTATTTATTAAATCATAAATTGCTGCATATGTACCAGCTGTTTCTTTATCAATAAAGAAAGCCAGTAGAATTCTATCGTTTGCTGATAATGCAATAGAACCTGACAAAAAAAAAGCAATGGGTATTCCAAAGCTTAATAATTGTTTTGTAACTGCAACCTTGTTTTCTAAGCTATAAGATACTTTTGTGGTCTTTGTTTTGTAAAATAAAATGACTGTAGGTATTATATAAGAGATAAATAAAGCTATAGCCAATAAATTTAATGCATTCTGATTTGGAAACACTTTAATAAATGCAAATGCTGTTAAAATATTTAATGTTGTTCGTAAAACTTCACAAAGCATTACAATTTTCGCTTTTTGATGTGCTTGAAGAACTAATAATAAAAAACAGTAATACCCAAAAATAAAAAATGTTGGTATAAAAAAAAGTAGTTGATAAATTGTAATGTCTGTAGCTAATAATCCTAAAATTATGAATATAATAACAGCTAAGCTTAAACTCTTAGTAATTAACACTTTACTAATTTGTAACAACTCGCTACCATACTTTGAGTAAAATCTGATATAACTTTGACCTACCCAGGCATAACAAAACATGCTTACTATACTAAGTATATTAAAAACAATTGTATAAGTAGCATACAATCCTTTTCCATACAATTGTACAACTAAAGGGATAAATAAAAAGGACAAAATCCCTGAAATAGCTATTCCTACACTATAAAATAAAAAATTTAATTTGCTTGATTTCAATTTTACAAATTAATTTTTTTTGAACATTTCTGCAAAACTTTTAAGTATTCTAATACAAATTAAAATTCCTATACTAAAAATAAAAAATAAAAAAGACCCAAGTGATGCATAAAAATATTTACTATATTCTTTTTTATGCAATGGCATTTTTGGTTCGTCTACAATTTGAAACAAAGGGGTTTCTTTCAATAAACTATACTTAGCTAATTCAAGATTTTTTAATAATTCACCATAACCAGTTCCAAGTGCATTTACATCTATACTTTTTAACTGTTCTGGTACTTTGCCAGTTTGAAATACAGGATTTAGATTTAAAATAGTAGATTCAGCTCTTTTGAATAAAGAACCACCCAATGCCCTGTGTATTGAATCTACCCTGCCTTGCAATACATCTACATTAGATTTTAATTTTTTAATTTTTGTTTCAGTATAAAAAATTGATACCTGATTTATTAATTCCTGAACAAAGTTTAAGCTAAACTCTTCATTAGTACACTTAACTGAAGCCTCATAAATATCATACTTTTTATCTGGCTTATTAATTGCCAAATAACCTTTTCCTAAATATTTATAAATTTCTGATATTAAACTGTCTTTTAAGCGAGAAGAATTATTTTGTCTTATAAATGAATTATCTTTTTTGTAGGGTACTTTTATCTTTAATATATCTACTAAAAAATCTCCATAGGTTAAATTTGTATTTGGATAATTTTGATATAATGTTTTTTCTAAAATTTTTCTACTTTTAAAAACCTGCTCAATATTATCTCCACTAAAAAGACCAGAGCCAGCACCTACATCCAAACCAAAAGAACTTGCCAAACTTAGTAATCCACCACCCCCACCCATTTTATTTTCTTCTTGCAGGGTAAATGTTAACGTTGCTGTATAAACTGGTTTTTTTATGCTGGAGTATATAACTCCTAGTACACAACCAAAAACTATTGATGCATAAACAAAATATTTATATTTTCGAACATATAAAAAAAAGTTTTTTAATCTAACTAATTCTTGATTGTTAGTATGCTCTAATTTAGAATCTGACATTTTTAATATTATAACAAATTTTAAGTTCTATCTTAATAAAAGTATACACAAAAAACTTTAACCTTCTTTATTTCCTTCTCGCAGGATTCCCAAAATAAACCCCTTTTTCATTTATATCTTTTGTAACTACAGCACCTGCACCAATTACTACATTATCGCAAATGTTTACTGGCAATATAGTTGCATTGCTGCCTATAGATACATTGTTGCCTATGCTTGTTTTTTTCCAAAGGCTTTTATCTCCTTGGGCCGGCTTGCCTTGTGCAAAAGTATCGTTTATAAACATTACTCCATGCCCTATAAAACAGTCATTGCCAATGGTAACCAACTCGCAAATAAAACTATGCGATTGTATTTTACAATTATCCCCAACTACTACATCTTTTTGTATTTCTACAAAAGGTCCTATAAACGTATTTTCACCAATTGTACAACCATATAAATTTACTGGCTGCACAATGGTTACATTTTGAGCAAATGTTACGTTGATGATTGTTATATGTTTTTCGGTGTAATTCATTTATTTCAAACAAAAATCGCTAAAATTACAAAAGACATAAAGGTGCTTTTGAGTTTTAAAATTTACTTAAAATGTTTTCAATACACTCCACTGTTTTTAAACCATCATTCATATCTACATCTATAGCTGCATTGTTTTGTAAAACATTTACCACATTGGCATACACCTTATCATGATTACTCATGCTTCCTGTATATGTACCATAATTATTGGCTTTGTTTTGTATGCTAACTTCAGGCAGAATATAACTATTTATTTGTTGATACTCTAGTTTGTTTAAATATTCTCCACCAATTTTTACAGTTCCCTTTTCAGCAAAAATGGTAATGCTACCTTCCATATTTTTTGCAAATGCATTTATTGTAAAATTAAAATTGCCAATAGCTCCATTTTTAAGTTTTACTAAGCAAGATATATTATCGTCAAATTGAATAACCTTAGCATTATTTTCG